>JANXRR010000114.1 GCA_025356795.1 Bacteroidia bacterium | reverse complement strand
CAAGGGCATTTTCAACGATTGTTTTTCAAGAACCCATTAAAATCTTTTACGTGGGGTTTGTTTACTACTGCGGCCATTAGATCTAGCACTGTTACAACTTCACTGGTAGTTCCTTTAGTAGCCAATAAACTTGTAAAACTTAGTGATGCCGTTCCGTTTATACTTGGTGCGAATATTGGCACTACTATTACAGCTTTTATTGCTGCGTCCTTTAATTCAAATGCTGCCATTAGTATTGCTATTGCTCACTTTCTTTTTAATTTAATTGGTGTCTTAATTTTCTTTCCAATTCCTTTTATTAAAGAGTTTCCAATCTATTTAGCGAATAAACTTGGGAAGCTTACCTTACGATATCGTCTTGCTGGTTTTCTCTTTTTACTCCTTACCTTTTTCTTTATACCCTTCACACTTATTTATTTCCATAAGAATTCCATACGGACAAGCGAACTCACTTACCAAACAACAGATTTCACTTCTAATAAAAAGACAACTTATTCAGTGGTTGTGAAAACCTACGACATTCAGCAGTTGAGTCGCTGGCATTTTTATAATAAACAGAAACCTTTTAATGAAGCCGATGCGAGCAAAGTGATTTCTGTTTACCGGAAGAAAAAATTGCTTTTTATAGAGAATGATTTGTATGAACTAAATAAGCCTGGCTTCTGCAAAGACGGGGAAGATGTTAATGGAAAATTTAAGCTGTGCATAAGTGAAATACTCTCAACATTTGAAATCAGTACGCATCAAAAACTAGATTCAGTTTATGTTTTCAAAAAAGAATTCTACATATCAACTTCCGATTCTTCTTATACCACTATTTACATTAGTTCAACCTCCAATATCTTGGTAAAAAAAGAGAAGAAAAACAAAGAAGGAAAAGTTCTGTGGCGTGAAGAACTTACCTCTTTAGATAACCATTAAGCCCCAGAAGAATCTCTTCCATATTTTGAATTTTATTATATTGCTTTAATTATCTATGGAAAAAATTAAAGATATCCTTCTCAAAGTCTTTCGTTTAGAAAATTTAGCTCAAAACCTGACCGGTTATGTGGAGGCGAGACTAGATCTTTTCAAAAATGAGATTAAAACAGATATTGCCAGAGCCATTGCCAATGCTATAACAATGGTGTTTTTAGGTTTTATCGGATTTCTTTTTGTGCTCTTCTTAAGTATAGGATTAGCCTACTTTTTGAATACGCTTGTTGACAGTGAACACGCAGGCTTTTGGATTGTGGGAGGTATTTATGGGCTCCTATTTTTAGTTTTCAAACTCAATTTAAAAGTCATAAATACTTCTCTTGAAGAGAAGATTTTAGACATATTAACACGCAAGAATAATCCATGACATTACCTGAAAATCAAAACCCTGAAAGAAGAAAATTAATTGAAGCTTCGGATCGTTACAAACACGAACTTGAAAATGAGATTAACCAAATTTCAGTAAAAACAGAAAAAGCTATTACCAACGCCTTAATTATTGGCGGCACATTGGCGCTTACTTATGTGGTGGTAAACCAATTAACAAGAAGTTATAAAAAGCCAAAAAGGAAAAAGAACACAAGCAAAGACCAAACTGAAGAAGCTGAAACAGACGAAGTAGATGAGCCGTCTATGCTGGCCCAGTTTGGAAACAAACTTGTAGATAGAGCAACTATTTTACTGCTCGACCTTGCAAAAGAAAAATTAGCCGAATACATACAATCAAAAAAGCGTGAAGATTCTTAATGTTTTAGAAAAACGACAATCAGAAGGGAAGAAATCAATTGCTGTTTTGGTCGATCCTGACAAAGTAGAAGAATCATCTGCTTTAATACCATTAATAAATTTGGCGAATGAAAATTGTGTGGATTTCTTTTTTGTTGGTGGAAGCCTAATTACCACTACCAACCTTTCTTCAGTAATCGCCAAGATAAAAAAGAGCACAAATATACCTGTAGTGCTTTTTCCTGGTAGTTCACTACAATTAGATCCAGCAGCGGATGCCATATTGTTTTTGTCATTAATCTCCGGCAGAAACCCAGACTTACTTATTGGGCAGCATGTAATTGCAGCTCCTATTTTGAAAAATACTTCCATTGAAGTAATGCCAACAGGCTATCTATTAATTAACTCTGGTAAGATTACATCGGTAGCTTATGTGAGTAATACCACTCCTCTTCCCGATGATAAATATTCACTAGCTGCTTGCACCGCTTTAGCTGGTGAGATGTTAGGCTTAAAGCTGATTTATTTAGATGCGGGTAGTGGTGCTGAAAAAGAAATTAGCGCCAAGATGATAAGCGCTGTTCGTAAAGCAGTTCAAATTCCAATTATTGTTGGTGGTGGAATAAATACTCCTCAAAAAGCCATTGCAGCATTGGAGGCTGGTGCCGACATGATTGTAATTGGTAACGCATTGGAGAAAAATCCTAACCTGTTAATAGAAATCTCTGACAAGGTTTACGATTGGAACCTAAGCGTGCAAGCGAGAAAATAGGACATTCGTTTTTGCCAAAAGCTTTCTTATTACTTTGTTCCCAAATTGTTATAAGGCAAGTATTTTATTGATCACATCGTCTATTGAAATACCTTCTGCTTCTGCTTTAAAATTACGAACCATCCGATGGCGTAGAACAGGCTTAGCAACTGCCCTCACATCTTCAATATCGGGTGAGTATTTGCCATTGATAAGCGCATTACATTTCGCGCCAAGCACCAAAAACTGTGAGGCTCTCGGCCCAGCTCCCCATTCTAACAAATCATTGGCTAAGCTTGAGCCATTTTCACCAGGGCGAGTGTTGTGGCACAATTTTACCGCATAGTCAACTACGTTATCGGCAATGGGAACTCTTCTAACTAATTGTTGAAAAGAGACAATTTCTTGACTGGAAAGAACTTTAGCCACCTCATTGGTTTCTTCTGCTGTAGTTTTTTTTACAATTTCAACTTCTTGTTTAAAACTCGGATAGTCAAGAAAAATATTAAACATAAAACGATCCAATTGTGCTTCTGGCAATGGATAGGTTCCTTCTTGTTCAATAGGGTTTTGAGTTGCTAAAACAAAGAACGGGTTAGGTAAACGATATTGCTTTCCAGCTATTGTTACTGCATTCTCTTGCATAGCTTCAAGCAAAGCCGCTTGTGTTTTAGGTGGAGTTCTGTTGATCTCGTCTGCTAAAATGATATTAGCAAAAACGGGGCCCTTTATAAATTGAAAATTTCTTTCTTTATCTAATGTTTCAGCGCCAACAATATCAGAAGGCATTAAGTCGGGAGTGAATTGAATTCTTTTGAAGTCTAGATCCATTGAAGTAGCTATTGTTTGCACAAGCAATGTTTTGGCAAGACCTGGCACTCCCACCAACAATGAATGACCGTGGCAAAAAATGCCGGTAAGAATCAACCTGACCACGTCATCTTGCCCAACAACTACCTTAGCTATTTCAGAAGTTAGTTTTTTATAGGCGTTGGCTATACCATCGGCTGCCTCTACATCATTGGAAAAAGTATGTGCCATTATATAGTATATTAATAAATGAGGAATTCTAATCGGTGATTTTGCATCCTTTATAAATAGGATCAATGCTAACAAAAACATCTGTACGCGCTTTTTTGAACCACTTGCCGAGTAAGATGTCTTTCTTTTCAGCAGTAGCCGCTGATTGAAGGCGGTGCCAATCATCTTTTAAATTGGCAAGGTGTGGTGGCAACTTGGTTTTAAAATACAAAATGCGCACGTCATCTTTCAAATCATCGGTGCGGTACGTTAGTGGTTTAGAAATATTACCAACTTTCATTGTGTCAATAGCTAGGTAAACCACAGGATCAATTTCGCGCAATGAAATTTTAGTTCCGCCTTCTGCATCGGTGAAAAAACCTCCCCTTAGTTTTGTATTTGCATCATCGGAGTGTTCTTTGGCCATCTTTTCAAAAGAAAGGTTCTCCTTCACTATTTTTCTGCGCAGGCTATCCAAGTATTTATCTGCGTTTTCGATATCACTTTTTGAGGGTGTTGCAGAAAGCAAAATATGGCGAGAGTTATATTCATTTCCTCTCCGATCAATCAACTGCATGATATGAAAACCGAAAGGTGATTTAAAAGGAGTTGATATTTCACCTTCGCGCAATTTAAAAGCCATAGCTTCAAATTGGGGAACCATTGCGCCACGGCCAACATATCCCATATCTCCACCGTTATGTTGCGCGGAAGGATCGTTGGAGTATTTTTTTGCCAGGGTAGCAAAACTTTCTCCTGCCAAGATGCGATCACGGATTTCATTTAATTGTTTTTTTGCCGCTTCCTCTTGGCTTGCGCTCACCTTGGCAACTCTCACAATCTGAGAAACCTCAACATCGGAAGAATAAAAGGGCAAACTGTCCTTAGGAACCTTATTAAAAAATCGCTTCACTTCCGCTGGTGTTATGGTTAAGTCTTTCGTGATTTTTACTTGCATCTCCCGTCCTAACTTTTGCTCGCGTATCTGATCTCTCAATTCTACTTTTATTTGATC
>JANXRR010000094.1 GCA_025356795.1 Bacteroidia bacterium | reverse complement strand
GCTCAAAGGTAAAGCTTCGGGTTTGTTTTTATTCCAATTTCATTGATCGTAAAATCTCTTCTCTATGCAATTCAATTCCATCAAGTGGAAAAGGTAAAGTAATTGATTTTAAATTTATAATTGATTTAGTATGATATTGCTTTGATTATCTCTAGTTCTACAAATACTTATCTATTTATGTCAATCGCTGAAAAAGCCACTCAGGTAGAAAAGGTATTTGATCAATTGGATTCGGAGATTGCTCAATTCCAAGCTATGTCCTTGCTGCATTGTAAATTTGGTTGTGGCAAGTGTTGCTTTAAGCCTGATATAGAGGCTACCATTCTTGAGTTTATTCCTTTTGCTTTTCACTTATATAAAAGCAATCAAATAGAAATCTGGTATGATAAACTTACAGTGAACGAATCTCCCATTTGTCTCATTCTTAATCCCGACCAATCGGGAACGGGCTTATGTTCTGAGTACAAATATCGAGGGCTTATATGCCGCTTGTTCGGATACTCAGCGCGCACTAATAAATATGGGAAGAAAGAATTAATTACGTGCCAAATTATAAAGACTGAACAAAAAGATAATTATGAAACTGCGGAAAGAAGGGTGAGTGAACAGGGGGGCGTGCCTGTAATGAGTCATTATTATATGCAATTGAGAAACATTGATCAAGAGCTAGCAACAACTTTTCTTCCTATTAACCAGGCAATGAAAGCTGCGATAGAACAAGTGCTTAGTTATTTTGCGTATCGCGAAGTTGATTAGCTTGCAAGCGAATTTCAGGCCTCAAAGTGTGATGCATTTCGGAAAAAACACAAGATTACTGCGTACAAAATAGCGGCTCAACTATTGGTTACTTTTTTACAGTGAACCATAATTCTAGTTAAATTTGTTAAAATGGGTAGTAGAAATTACACGATTATGAAAAAATACATTTTACTCCTGCCGCTTACACTCTTTTCGTATGCGGTATCATTGGCTCAAAGTCACGAAGCCTTTGAATCTGCACCGGCAAATCCTGGTTTGGTAAACTGGATGACTTTTGAGCAGGCTGTTGCGAAATCAAAAATTCAAAAGAAGAAAATATTTATCGATGTTTTTACAGATTGGTGCGGGTGGTGCAAAGTAATGGATAAGAACACTTTCAGCGAACCGCAGGTGGCTAAAATATTAAATGAAGATTTTTATCCAGTAAAATTTAATGCAGAACAACGAGAAGATATTGCTTTTAATGGACACACATTTAAATTTATATCTAATGGGAATAGTGGTGTGCATCAATTAGCCGCCTCGCTTCTGAATAATCAAATGAGTTACCCCACGGTGGTTTTTTTAGATGAGGAGTTTAGGATTATCCAACCGTTGCCCGGATACCAAAAAGCTCCTGAGTTTCATAAGATCATTCAATTTATTGGAGAAGACCATTACAAGTCAATTAAGTGGGATCAATGGCAAACAACTTACAAGTCTCCCTATAAAGCAGAGACTGGCGAATAAAAAAAACCTTCGAGCAATCGAAGGTTTTTTTTTATGAATGAGTTTAGATCGATTAATGCTTTTCTTCTTGTTCCTTTTTGGTTTTTATAGAATCAATATAACTTAAGCCTGCTACGAATCCGATAAGGATAGCAATGATCAATATGAACAGATTGGCACCATCGCCTACATTTTGATTGAACATACCTTTTGGTTTTAGATTTTAACAAATGTATTGGTTTTGCAATTACAGCAAAAGGCTTCCGGAAAATAGTTTGATCAAATGCCTAGTTCTTCTTTGTTTTTTCTAAGTACTTCAATTATTAAATCTATGTGATCTACAAGCTCTACCCCTAACAGTTCAACACCTTTATAGACTTCTTCCCTATCAACCTTCGCGGCAAAACCTTTGTCTTTCAATCGTTTAATAACAGATTTTACTTCCAAAGAGGCAATTCCATCAGGGCGTACCTGGCAACAAGCTACTATAAAACCAGTTAACTCATCGCACGCTAATAGGGCTTTGTCAAGTAGGGTTTCATAAGCTACATTCCACTTGGTGTAATGAGCAGCAATGGCATGAGCTATTTTAAATTCGCCCAAGGCCTTTAATTTTTCAACTATAATGGCGGGGTGTTGCTCTGGGTGCGCTTCATAATCTGCATCGTGCAAAAGGCCAGCAATGGCCCATTCTTCGGGGCTTTCATTGTATTTTATAGCGTAAGCTTCCATTACCAATTCTAGTGTACGCATGTGTCTGAGAAGGCTTGCGCTTTGCGTCATGGAATGCAGAATTTCTGTGGCTTCTTTTCTACTAATCATACACTATTTGTGCGTTTTTTAGTGAAGTAAATGTTAAATCCCATAATTAATGCAGCGAGTCCTAAAATAATAGCGGTTATTATGGTGGTAATATTTTTGAGCTTCAGCTGAGCTATTTCTTCATCCTTTTTTAAGGCTTCAATTTCCTTTTCTTTTTCTAATACATTCAATGCTAATTCCATTTGGGCAATTTTTCTCGAGCTCTCTTCGCTAAATATTTTTTCACTTACTTCTATATAGCCGTTCATAGTTTCATAGGCTTCCTTCATTTTCCCAGCTTTCGCGAAATTCGCAGAAAGGTTTTTCAGTATTTGTGGATTATAAATATGGGTTTGAAGTTGTTCACTTTGATTGAGTGCTTCTTCTAAAAGTTTCTGAGCTTTTTCATGTTGCCCCATTTTTTCATATACAGCTCCTATGTTTGCATTAATTTGTAATACCAACAAATTATCATTCTCTATTTTAGCCAATTCAAACGCTTTGCCATAGTATTCAAGCGCTCGAGTATAAAGGCCTTGGCGATAATACAAATTGCCAATATTATTTAGCGCATCTGAAAAAGGCTTCTTAGTTTGTTCACTCAACTGATATGCTTCAGAAAAATACCGGAGCGCTTGCTCATACAATTGAAGTTCACTATGCAAATTGCCCAGATTATTCATCGCTCCAATAAGCTTGCCCTGATCTCCAATTTCAGAAAATAACTTGAACGATTCTTCAAAATATTTTAATGCCTGGCCGTAATCCTTTTTATAAGAATAGATGGTTCCAATATTATTCTTAGTACTGGCTATTCCTTCTTTGTTGGGAAGTTTCTCATAAATTTTTAATGATTTCAAATAATACTCAAGAGCTTTATCAAGTGCCCCTTGATTGCGATAGCTTACTCCTAGATTGTTGTATGAAGCTGCCATTCCTTTCGGATCATCAATTTCTTCAGCCAGTGTAAGAGCCTGTTTTGCATAGCCAACGGCCTTTACCGGATTGCCATTCAAGGTTGCTTTAAAAAGCTCGTTCAGCGTTTTTACTTTTAGTACTCCCGTTGCTTTTTTTAGCACGTGTTCCAAGCTATCTAATTTGGCATTTTGGGCCGATGCAAATCCAATGCTTATCATGAAAAGGAAAAGAAGTAGCTTTTGCATAATTTTAAGAAATGAGGATTCAAAAATAAGACATTAAATCAATTTAGAAGAATGAGCTTTTTGCCTGCCATAGTCTGAATTCGTCCTAAAAAAAGTTTACACATTTGAATTAAAAGCCGAGGTTCGAAATTCCACTTTCTAGTCAGTCTTGAAATCGCTTTACATTTGATTGCCTATGAGGCAGCGGGCATTGCAGGGATCAAACTTATAACAATCCATTTCAAGTATACCAAAATTTCGTTACTTCCCCTCCACCACTTTTCTATACACCTCCATATCTATTTCATTTTCGCTTTTCGCGATGATAACGGTTGCCACTGTATTGCCAATCAAGTTGGTAATGCTGCGTGCCTCGCTCATAAAACGATCTACACCCAACAACAAGGCTAGCCCTTCGATGGGCACCACGCGCATAGCTGCCAGCGTAGAGGCCAGCACTATAAACCCTCCGCCCGTTACTGTGGCCGCACCTTTGCTGGTTATCATCAGCACCCCAAGTATAGTAAGTTGTTCCACCCACGATAAATCAACATTGAACACCTGCGCCAAAAAGATAACAGCCATGCTAAGGTAAATAGTAGTGCCATCAAGATTGAAGGAGTAGCCTGTGGGCACAATAAGCCCCACCACACTTTTTTTGCAGCCTGCGTTTTCCAATCGCTCCATTAAACTTGGCAAGGCGCTTTCGCTGGATGATGTGCCTAGCACTAACAGGATTTCATTTTTAATGTAGATGAGCAACTTTCCCAACTTGAAACCGAAATATTTTGCTATTAACCCCAGCACCACAAATATGAATAACGCCATAGTAATATACACGCACAACATCAGCTTGCCCAACGGCAGCAACGCACTCAAACCAAATTTACCCACAGTATAGGCCATGCCTGCAAACGCGCCTACGGGAGCAAGGGTCATAATAATCTTCATCACTTGAAACATGGCTTTAGATAAGTGGTCGAACGTTCTCAACAAACTTTCGCCAGTCTTGCCGAGGCGGGTAATGCCAACACCCAGCAACACACTAAAAAAAAGTATTTGTAGAATATCGCCATCCGCGAAAGCTTTAAAAATATTGGCCGGCACCATGTGCGAAATAAAATCGCCCCACTTCATTTCTTTCGCTTTCTCTGTGTACTGCGAAACCGAAGCCGCATTTAGCTCAGGCACTTGAAACCCCGCTCCGGGCTTCATTACATTGGCAACCACCAACCCGATAACGAGCGCAAGGGTAGTAACAATTTCAAAATACAAAAGGCCTTTGCCCCCTACCCTTCCTACCTTTTTGAGATCGCCCACTCCCGCAATGCCCAGTACAATGGTTAAAAATATGATTGGTGCAATCACCATCTTTATCATGTTGATGAAGGTATCGCTAATTAATTTAGCCGTGGGCGTGAAGGTAGGGAAAGCATAGCCGATGGCTACGCCAAGGGCAATGGCAATGAGTACTTGAACGTAGAGGGTTTTAAAAATTTTCATTTTACTAATTTTAAAAACCTCCAAGGTCTTTTGCTTTAGTTACGAGACCTTGGAGGTTTGGCTACCGTTTAAAATCCTTCTTCCCTCCCCTTTTCTCCATCAACTTTATTTCTTCGATCACAATATCATGGCTCAGCGCTTTGCACATATCATAGATTGTGAGCGCTGCCACGGATACTGCAGTGAGTGCTTCCATCTCCACACCCGTCTTCGAGGTTATTTTTACTTCGCTTGTTACAATTGCGCGTTCTGCTTCTGTTGTAATTTTAATC
>JANXRR010000068.1 GCA_025356795.1 Bacteroidia bacterium | reverse complement strand
GGTGTAAAAATTAAGGAAGTATATACTCCATTTCCTATCCATGGTCTTGATACCGCACTAGGATATAATGCATCCAATTTACCCACCATGTCCTTCCTTTATGGAATAACAGGTACAATACTGGCCCTTACTACTCTTATCTGGATGATGGGTTACGATTGGCCTATGGATATCGGAGGTAAAGGATTTATACCACTTCCGGATTTTATTCCAATTACTTTTGAATTTACAGTTCTATTGGCAGCGCACGGTATGGTCTTAACATTCCTTATCGTAAGTAACCTTGCTCCTTGGAATTATAATCCTGAAATGCTCGACATTAGAAGTGTGGATGATAAATTTATAATGGCAATTGATTTAGATAACAACAAACTGGATGCTACTGCTCTTGAAACTATCTTAAAGAAAAGCGGGGCTACAGAAGTAAATCCAAAAGTGGTTAAATAAGTAAGAAATTATTTGTAAGACATAATATGAATCTGATTAATAAAATATCAATGTTGCTTTTGGGAGTAGTTCTACTTGCCTCTTGTAACCATAATTTTGATTACATCCCCGAGCATCAGACGCCACGTTGGGAGTATGCTCCAAATATGTATCATTCACAAGCGTATGAACCTGTAACGCAAGTAGTGGATACGAATGAAGTACTTTCTTATAACACAAGTCCTGGAAACAAAGGCATGAACTTAAGAGAGCCGGTTCCTGGTACTATCAAAAGAGGATTTACACCTTATAAAATACCTAAAGATTCGTTGGCATATGCTTCTGCTACATTAGTTAGTCCATTTACGGTTAACGATGAATTGATTGCTCAGGGAGAAGTTTTATACAAAAGATATTGCATGCATTGCCATGGTGCAGAAGGCAAAGGTGATGGTCCGGTGAGCACTAAATTCAACGGGATAGCTAATCTGGCAGGAGGACAAATCAAAAATGTTTCTGAAGGACATATTTTCCATGTTATTTCTAAAGGTAAAGGAATGATGTTGTCTCACGCTTCTCAGGTTACTCAGGAAGAGAGATGGAAAATCGCACATTACGTGAAAGAAAAATTACAGAAAGCGGCACAATAAGGAAAACCATAAAAGTTAAATTTTTACAAAATGGCTTTAGTAGAAAATATATCATTAGACGAAAAGTTTACATTTACCGGAAAGGCTAAATCGAAGATCATTACTTTGATCGTAGTGGGAGCGGTGTTAGCATTGGCTGGATTTGCGATGTTAAAATTTGGTACTGATCCTCATCATGCTCCAACGCATGAAGCAAAAGAAGAGGTGAAAGCAGGCTCAGAGAAAGCTTCAATAGAAACCGTAGTTGGTGAAGAATCTAAAGGTGAATCGAAAGAAACGGTTAAAGCAGAAGAACATCATGGTAAACCAGTTTGGGCAAAGAGAATTATTAAAGATCTTTGGCAAAACAATATCTTCTTTGGAGGTATTGCTCTAATTGGTGTTTTCTTCCTTGCGTTCAATTATGTTGCTTATGCTGGTTGGGGTGCTGCTATAAAAAGAGTTCCTGAGGCTATTGGATACTACTTACCAGTATTTGGAGTATTAACAGTATTGTTGCTGGCAATCTTTGGTCATGATCTTTTTCACTGGCAGCACGAAGGAGTGTTTACTCCGGGGCATGCTAATTTTGATGAAATTATAAACTCTAAAAGTTGGTGGTTAAATGTTCCGGGTTTCTGGATCAGAACAATCATCTACATTTCTCTTTGGACTGGATTCTGGTGGGTGTTAAGAAAAAAATCATTACAAGAAGATATTGAAGGTGGTGTTGCAATCTATGATAGAAGTATCGTTTGGGCTGCTGGCTTTCTTGTAATCTTTGGGGTTACGTCTTCTACTTCTGCATGGGATTGGGTAATGTCAATGGACCCTCACTTCTTTAGTACAATGTTTGGCTGGTATGTATTTGCTAGCTGGTTTGTATCCGGCCTTTCAATGATTACGATAATAGTAATCACGTTGAAAGAAAATGGATACTTGAAAATGGTTAACGAAAACCACTTACATGATTTAGGTAAATTTATGTTTGCGTTCTCTATCTTCTGGACTTACATCTGGTTTGAACAATTCCTTTTGATCTATTACGCTAATATTCCTGAAGAGTCTTACTATTTTATAGAAAGAATGTTGAACAGTACTTATACTCCGCTCTTCTTCCTAACCTTCTTTGTAAACTTTATTTTCCCATTCATCATTTTGATGACTAGAAATGCGAAGAGACAAATGTTGATCCTGAAAATAGTAGCTATTGCAATCTTACTTGGTCACTGGTTAGACTTCTTTATGATGATGACTCCTCCGATGCTTCACAACGACGGCGGTTTCGATTATAAATTCTTCTTCCTTGAAATAGGTATTACAATGGTGTTCCTTGGTATTTTCTTGTACACTGTATTAACAGGTCTTTCTAAAGCAGGTCTTATTGCTAAGAATCATCCAATGATACAAGAGAGTATTCATCACCATGTATATTAACAGATAACAAAAGAAATTAGAAATTAACTATATATTAAAATGACAAGTTTATTATTAATCGCTGCAGGTATTCTGGTTGTTCTGATACT
>JANXRR010000066.1 GCA_025356795.1 Bacteroidia bacterium | reverse complement strand
CTATTCTTCAAGGAGTTTCTTCTCAGGGAATATTTTCAGTTACTTTTAAAAACGATTTAAAGACAGGTGTGATTGTGGGAGGGGATTTTCAACAAGACACATTAAAAAAGCAACATGTTTTTTATACTAGCGATGGAATGGATTGGAAGTTCCCCTTAAACCCTACACGAGGTTACCGGGAATGCGTTGAATACATTACTGATACTACTTTACTAGCAACTGGACCAAGCGGAACCGACCTATCTTCTGACGGAGGAAAAAATTGGACAGCTTTATCCGATGAAAAATCTTTTCACGTTATACGCAAAGCACGAAAAGGAACGCTGATTGTTATTGCCGGTGGACAGGGGAAAGTGAGTGTGGCGTTGAGAAATAAGGAATTTAAAACTATAAAATGGTAATGTACTTATAAATGGTTGACGATTTTGTAGGGGAAAATCCTTAAACTTAGCCTTTACCGATTAAAGAAGCGTGCGTTATTTTAAGTGCAACCAAGGATTTCAACTTTGTAACACATTTTTCTGGTAAAATCTTACCTTCTTTTTTGCCTCATCAATAGTGTGCCGAAGCACATCCACTAATTTATCTTTTGCCTTGAAATTGAATGGGTATAAAAGTGAAGGTTTGAAGTAAATCAAATCACCCAGTTGATCTTTTGAATAGAGTGTTACTTTATAAACACCACCGAGAGATACAATTTCTACATCCTTAATATTTTCAAGTGGTATAAGTATGTCCTGCTTCTTTTGAATGACATACAGAAACTCATGATCAAACTCAACATGAAATACTTTGAGGTTGGCTTTGTAGTAGCGATATAGTAAATACCACCAACTAGCCGAAATAAGCAGCGGCCCAACGTAATCCTTCTTTAGGATGGATTCATACGCACCCCAGACAAATGTGAAAAGAATCCCGGTGAGCAGGATCCAAACAACGGTTTTATAGAAGGGTAGATACCGAGTAGAAAGATTTCTGATTCTTGATTTCGGTTTTCTTGATTCCATAGAAGCAGTATCTTTACTCAACCAAAGTAAATAAATTTTATGCAAAATATAGCAGTAATCGGCTCTGGCACCATGGGTAACGGTATCGCTCATGTTTTTGCTCAATATGGATATTCAGTAACATTAATTGACATTAATGAAGCTTCACTTGTAAAAGGGTTAGCAACTATTGAAAAGAACTTGGCACGGCAAGTGGAGAAAGGAACAATTACAGTAAGTATTAATGACGTATTGGCTCAAATAATAACAACTACGTCCATAAAAGAGGGAGTTAGTAAGGCTGATTTGGTGATTGAAGCTGCCACTGAAAATGAAGCTATTAAACTAAATCTTTTTAAAGAACTAGATGAATGCACTCCCACTTCTGCTTTGCTTGCTTCGAATACCTCTTCCATCTCCATCACAAAAATTGCTTCGGCAACAAAACGCCCAGGGAAAGTAATTGGTATGCACTTTATGAATCCGGTGCCACTCATGAAGTTGGTGGAAGTCATTCGAGGCTACTCAACAGATGATGAAACAACAAAAAAGATTTTTGAACTGTCAAAGAAGTTGGAAAAGATACCTGTTGAAGTAAATGATTACCCTGGCTTTATTGCAAACAGAATACTTATGCCAATGATCAATGAAGCCATTTATTCACTTTATGAAGGTGTGGCAGGTGTGGCTGACATAGATGCGGTAATGAAGTTAGGTATGGCTCACCCCATGGGGCCGCTACAATTGGCCGATTTTATTGGTTTGGATGTTTGCCTATCTATTTTAAATGTGTTACATACGGGCTTTGGAAATCCTAAGTATGCGCCTTGCCCGCTTCTTGCCAACATGGTGCAAGCTGGAAATAAAGGAGTGAAATCTGGTCAAGGATTTTATAAATACATTGCAGGTAGTAAAGAAATAGTAGTGGCTGAAAGGTTCAGGAAGTAGAACTTGAACTTCAACAGGGTAGAACTTACTTCTTTAGCAAATCTCTTATCTCTGTTAACAATTGAACATCTGCGGGTGTAGGAGCAGGCGCTTGTGGTTTAGCATCTTCTTTCTTCTTTGCTGCGTTCATGCCTTTAATAATGAGAAAAAGCACAAATGCTATAATAATAAAGTTGATTACTGATGACAAAAACAATCCATACTTTATTGAACCAAATGCTGTTAGTTCTTCTAATTTATTAAGATGTGCCGCATCAAGTGCCGGTTTCAATAGCAGCGGTGTGATTACATGATCGATAAGCGAACTAACTATTTTTCCGAAAGCAGCACCAATTACCACACCTACAGCCAAGTCGATAACATTGCCTCTCATGGCAAAGGCTTTAAATTCTTTCAACATAATTTGAAATTTAAGTTAGGCTTGAAAAATAGTCAACTCTAGTTGGTTTGCCAAACACCAAGTCTAATCACGTATAATTTTTAATTGATTTCTTAATCCTCGGGTAGAAGCTAATTCAACATTAATGGAGCCCACAAACATTTTACTTTTAATAAAAATTGGGATCTGGTTTAGATCAGCGGTGAACCAAGCCGAGATAGAATTAGCACCGTCAAAAAGTTTATTGTCTGGAACTATGGGTATTATTTTATGACACAACATCTTCCCGAATTTTGATGCTTTTATTACTTCCTTTCCTCCATAAATAATTTTAAGATTATACGCCTTGTCTTCGTGAAACCCTGCTACGGCAATAGTATCTCCTTTTTTATATTTATTAAAATTTAGAACTCTTAAATACATAAAACCTGCCACCAAGTCGCGCACGTGAATAGGTATAGGATAGTATTTTACATTCCCATAAATTCCGGTTTTATCATCCAAAACTTTTACTTCTGCTTTATTGGTAACATGATCGAAATTAACAAGTTCATCTCTTTTGTAATCATTCTCTTTCAGTTTGCGATAGGACACATGGGTTACCAATGCCGTTGTATCCACATACGCACCCCATTGATCTTTAACTTTAGCAAACCACGAGGCTACACCATCGGTATTGCCAAATGCATCAATTTTATAGCAGGCTCTGCCATTAATGATATGGATTTTTTTATCAATTCGGGTAATGCATGTTCCTACCTTTCCAAAAATTCCATACATGGCATGGAACTCTACTTCTTCTCCAATTTCAAATGAATTGTTTTTAATTACAGGATAATCAATGGGTTTCTCCTCTTGAAAAGAAGTGAAAACAACCACTATTAAAGCAACTATGAATAGTCTATTCATGACTCAAAAGTTATTTTTTACAATGACTATGACAAAGCAAATGCCAACTAGTTTAAGCCGAAACCTGATTTTCGCGTAAAGCATCATTTAAAGATGTTTTCTTATCCGTACTTTCTTTTCTTTTTCCGATAATTAAAGCACATGGAACTTGGTAATCGCCAGAAGGAAATTTCTTGGTGTATGAACCTGGAATGACCACCGATCTTTCTGGTACATAGTTTTTATATTCTATGGGTTCTGCCCCTGTTACATCAATAATTTTGGAGCTCCCTGTGAGCACTACATTTGCGCCCAGCACGGCTTCTTTTCCAACCCTCACTCCTTCCACTACAATACATCTTGAGCCAATAAACGCGTTGTCTTCAATAATCACAGGCGCTGCTTGTACCGGCTCTAGAACTCCGCCAATTCCTACTCCGCCACTCAAATGAACGTTCTTTCCAATTTGGGCGCAACTGCCTACAGTGGCCCAAGTATCAACCATCGTT
Source organism: Bacteroidia bacterium (assembly GCA_025356795.1). Lineage (GTDB taxonomy): Bacteria > Bacteroidota > Bacteroidia > Cytophagales > Cyclobacteriaceae > ELB16-189. The sequence continues at coordinate 160 of JANXRR010000066.1, read as the reverse complement.
CCTTCATCGACATAGGCCCCGATATTCACGTAGGAGGGCATCAATACGACATTCTTTGCGATATATGCGCCGAAACGTGCGATGGCTGGTGGTACTACTCGGAAGCCCCCGTTTGTGAAATCCGCTCGTGAGTAATTGCTGAACTTGGTCGGCACCTTGT
>JANXRR010000042.1 GCA_025356795.1 Bacteroidia bacterium | reverse complement strand
AAGATTGCCTTGCATGGCTGCATCAATGTCAGCATCTGTTGGTGTTGGATTTTTCTTTAGCAACGCAGTGGCGGCCATAATCTGGCCCGACTGGCAATAGCCACATTGGGGCACTTGCTCTTTTATCCAAGCTTGTTGCACCACATGCGAGTTGTCCTCCGAAATGCCTTCAATGGTAGTAATCTCTTTGTTGCCAACAACTGAAACCGGAAGAGAGCAAGAGCGAACAGGAGTACCATTAAGGTGAACGGTGCAGGCTCCGCATTGCGCAATGCCGCAGCCATACTTGGTGCCAGTTAAGCCTACAATATCGCGGATGGCCCACAACAAGGGCATCTTTGGATCGGCTTCGATAGTGTGTGTCTTTTTGTTGATTTGTAAGGTGTATGTTGCCATTGGTAGAATGGTTGAGTTGAGATAAAATTACAAAATGATAAGGTAAAAAAGGAGGAAATGTTTTGGATGGGGAAATGATCATTTTAATGAATCACACTTGGTCTGCAATTTAAAATCCGAATGTACTGTAAAACTTCAACCGTTTGCAACAACAGATTTTTGCATGTTAATAAATTTGTCAAACCCTATTGAGCTGGATTTGTTAGCTTAGCGACCCAAATAACGAAAACCAAACCCGATTTTTTCATGCTTGACTTGTCTACCTTATTCCCTTATCAATTCGATAAAAAATATTCTAAACCCGTTGCTTACTTCAGTATGGAGTTTGCCATCGATCAGCCACTCAAAATTTATTCTGGAGGCCTTGGTTTTTTGGCAGGCTCACACATGCGAAGTGCGTATGAGCTAAAGCAAAACATGATTGGTATTGGCATCTTGTGGAAGAAAGGCTACTATGATCAAGAGCGCAATCAAGATCAAACATTGAAGGCAAGTTTCAGAGATAAAGATTATTCTTTTCTTACCGATACAGGCATTGTTTTCCCGATTACCATCCACAATGTGAAAGTGCATGTAAAGGCTTATTTATTAAAGCCAGAAGTTTTTAATTCAGCCCCGCTTTTCTTGCTATCTACTGATATTGCTGAGAATGATTTTTTGGCACAAACCATCAGTCATCGACTATACGATCCTAATGAAACTACTCGCATTACTCAATCTATTTTGCTGGGCGTAGGCGGTGCCAAATTGTTGGATGTGCTGGAACGTAAAACAGAAATCTATCACATGAATGAAGGCCACGCCTTGCCACTGTGCTTTTACCTGTTGAATAAATATGGAAGTTTAGATGAAGTAAAGAAGCGAGTGGTTTTCACTACCCATACACCTGAACTTGCAGGCAATGAAGAGCACAGCCTGCCGCTGCTCAACGAAATGAGTTTCTTCAATGGAATAACACAAAAAGAAGTAGAGGAAAAATTGCAACCTGAAAACGGGAGGCTTAACTACACCCTTACGGCTTTGCGCATGGCTAAGGTCGCAAATGGCGTGTCGCAATTGCATGGCGAAGTATCTCGGAAAATGTGGGGTAGTTATAAAGGTATTTGTGATATAAAGGCCATCACCAATGCCCAAAATAAAACCTATTGGCTCGATAGAGAACTGGAAAAAGCCTTGGCGGATGAAGATGATAAATTGCTAATGGCTCGCAAGAAAATTTTGAAGCATAAGATGTTCAGAGTGGTGGCTAATCAAACGGGTAAATTATTTGATGATAATGTATTAACCATAGTGTGGGCTCGAAGGTTTGCTGGTTACAAGCGCGCCAATTTGTTGCTACACCACTTCGATCGGTTCTTGAAAATAGCGCAAAGCAAAGAGTTTCCTATACAGGTTATTTGGGCGGGTAAACCATACCCAGAAGATTTTGGTGCCATAAATATGTTCAATGAAATTTATTGGAAGACAAAGAGCATGCCCAATTGCACCGTTGTTACGGGATATGAATTGTGGATTTCTGGCCACTTAAAGTGTGGCTCTGATATATGGTTGAACAACCCCCGTATGTACCGCGAGGCATCGGGCACATCTGGTATGACAGCCGCCATGAACGCCTCTGTGAATTTGTCCATCCCCGATGGATGGGTGCCAGAGTTTGCCAAGCCAGGAAAAAATGCTTTCATCATTGAGCCTGCCGATGATGCGCTATCTACAGAAGAAAAAGATAATATTGAAGCTACCCGTTTGCTTGACTTGCTTGAATTTGAAATCATACCTACTTATTACAAATCTCCCGCAAATTGGACAAAGATTGTGAAAGCAAGTATGACTGATGTGCTTCCATTTTTTGATTCAGGAAGAATGGCAGATGAATATTATGAGAGACTGTATAAGTAGAATTGCTTCTTTACGAAACTCTGCGTGAATTCCCTTTGCGCCTTTGCGGTAAGTAAAACCGCGGAGTGCGCAGAGGTTCGCAAAGTCTAAACTAGAAAAATCAGATCACTTCAACTTCTCCAAATCCCTAATCAAAATCCTTCTCCTGTCAAAGTTAATTTGGTTTTGTTCTTTCAATTCGTTGAGAATTGTTGTTACTGTTTGGCGCGAGGTGCCAGTGAGCGCGGCAATGTCTTTGTGGGTTAATTTAGTTTGTATCAACGTTTCGTAACCCACTTTTTTACCTTTCCAGGCAGCAGTATCTTTTAAGAATTCAATAATTCGAGTACGGGCATCTTTAAAAACTAATGATTCCAGCTTTCGCTCCATTTTCATCAGGCGTAAGCCCACAAGTTTTAACACTTTAAAGCTCAACTCTCTGTCCTCATACATGAGGGCCTTAAGTTCTTCAATACTGAGTTTGCAAATGCGCGTATCGCCATCCATCGCCTGGGCAAAATCCTTTCGCTTATCTTCTCCCGCTATGGCCAGTTCGCCAAAAATTTCCCCCACCGTAAGTATCGAAGTAATTATTTCCTTACCCTCCGCACTGTAATGACCGATCCTTACCCGCCCCTGGGCAATCATATAAATGTACTCGGCAGGTTGTTCAGGGAAATAAATAAATTGATCTCTTTTGTAATGATCAAATTCATGGGCACCAGCCATAGCCTTCACTTTATGAGGGCAAAGCGTATTGTATAGATTCACACTTTCAAAAAACCAAAGAGCTGCGGTGCTGGTCATTACATTTCAACGGTTATTGTTTAAGTTAGCGCAAGATTGTAAATAAACTTCCGTTGAAAAAATTGCACCTCACCGAAATATGGATTTACCCAATAAAATCAATGGGTGGAATGCGAGTGAAGTCTGCACAGGTGTTTGAAAAGGGCCTTCAATACGATAGGCGTTGGATGCTTATCGATGAGTTTGGAATGTTTATGACACAACGTGTTTACAATGAAATGGCATTGTTTAAAGTGGAAGTCAAAGACAAAGCACTCAAAATAATATTCGAGCGAGATTCAATTTTTCTTTCTTTTGATTATCAGGTGATCCAAACACCCATTCAGGCCACTGTGTGGGACGATACCATTACCACCTTTGAAGTAAGTAAACCGCTGAGCCAATGGTTTTCAAAAAGGCTCAATAAGCAATGTAGATTGGTAAGTTTTCCAGAAGAGAATCCCAGAGCCGTAGATGCAAATTATAAAATTAATAGCGAGCAGGTAAGCTTAGCCGATGCCTATCCATTTTTGATTGTCGGCCAATCTTCTCTTGATGATTTGAATTTGAGACTAAAAGAACCATTGCCGATAAATCGTTTTCGACCCAATTTTGTTTTTAGTGGAGGTGAGCCTTATGAAGAAGATCAGTGGCGAAATTTTAAGATCGGTAAAAATAGTTTTGTAGGTGTAAAGCCATGCTCGCGGTGTGTGCTCACAACGGTCAATCAGGAAACAGGAATTAAGGGGGTTGAGCCCTTGGCTACCTTGGCCACCTATAGGAAAAATATGAATAAAATTTATTTCGGGCAAAACGTTTTAGCAATAGATCACTATGAAATTCATGAAGGAGATGAGATTACTTTTTAGAAGATTACAGATTACTGGCAATTGCCTGCTGAGTGCTTATGTGAAATTGCTTTTAATGAGTTGCTGTTTTTCTGCACTATTATCGTGTACCAACCAGCCAAAGAACCTTCCCATCTTCGGGCAGCGACAATTGAATGGAATGGATACTGTGTATCATAAAATTGCACCGTTTAAGTTTGTAGATCAAGACAGTGCATGGGTTACCAGCGATACTTACAAAGGAAAAATTTATGTAGCTGATTTTTTCTTTACCTCGTGCCGCACAATTTGCCCGATCATGAAAACTCAAATGCTTCGTTTATATGAGTTAACAAATGATATGGATGATGTTATGCTACTTTCTCACACCATAGATCCTGAATATGATACG
>JANXRR010000033.1 GCA_025356795.1 Bacteroidia bacterium | reverse complement strand
AGTATCATTAAAGGCGATATGTCTTTAGTAGGGCCGCGCCCACTGTTGATAGAATATCTTCCACTCTATTCGCCAGCCCAGCGCAAGCGGCATGAGGCGCGCCCCGGCATCACAGGGTGGGCCCAGGTGAATGGTCGTAATTCCATTAGCTGGAAGCGAAAGTTTGAGTATGATGGTTGGTATGTTGCTAATCTGTCTTTCTGGCTCGATATAAAAATTATTTTCCTCACCATTTGGAAAGTGTTGAAATCGGAAGGAATTTCGGGCGAGGGAGTAGCTACAGCAGAAAAATTTAACGGCACTAATTGAATGGTTTTTTACGGAGCTAGCGGCCACGCCAAAGTAGTGATAGAAGCTTGGATACAAGCGGGTGGCAATGTCACGGGTTTAGTAGACGACAATCCCATGATAACATCGTTCCTAGGCCACCAAGTTTTCCACACGGTGAGCCATCCTTCTTTTGAAGGCAAACAATGGATGGTTTCTATTGGGTCAAATACGGTTAGGAAAAGGATTGCCGAATTACTTGAAGTCACTTTCGGCATGGTCTTACATCCTTTAGCAATTATTTCACCCTCTTTTAAAATAGGAGAGGGTTCTGTAGTGTTGGCAGGAGCAATTATTAATTCGACCACGCATGTGGGAAAGCACTGCATTATAAACACGGGTGCAACCATTGACCATGATTGCCTTATTGGCGATTACGCGCACATAGCTCCCAATGCAACCTTATGTGGTGGCGTGATAGTAGGCAATGAAACCTTGATAGGTGCAGGCTCAACAATTATACCTGAGATAAAGATCGGTAATGGATGTATTATAGGCGCAGGTTCTGTGGTCATTCGCAATGTTCCTGACTATTGCTCTGTGGTGGGCAATCCAGCCAAAATAATTAAGCATTTACATGGATAACATGATTAGGTGTGCCATTTATGGAGCCGGTGGGTTTGGTAGGGAAGTACAGGCTTTTCTTTATCAAATTTCGGCTGTGGATAACCGATTGTTTGTGGGCTTTCTTGATGACAATGCCACTAGTTTGCCAGCGGCAAACAAGAATGATGTAGATGATGTTTTAATAGCAGTGGCTAATCCCTGTCACAGACAAGACATTGTAGATAAGCTGAGCCTTAGCCAATTCAAATTCCAGAGCCTTATCCATCCTGATGTTTATTTACATGCATCCAACCAAGTAGAAAATGGATGCATTATTTGTAGCGGTGTTAAAATTACATGCAATGTAAAGATCAGTTCCTTTTGCATTGTAAACCTCAATACCGTTATCGGTCACGATGTGAGTATCGGTGCGTTTTCGTCTATCATGCCATCTGCCAATATTCTAGGAGGTGTTACCATAGGCAACGGTGTTTTTGTGGGAGCGGGAGCCACCATTTTGCAAGGGCTCACCATTGAAGATAATGCTATTATCGGTGCTGGGGCTGTGGTCACTCGTTCCGTAAGTGCAGGTCAAAAAGTAGTTGGTATGCCAGCCTATCCAAGAAATTGAAATGAACACCCTAAAAGAAAACAAACAAGCAATTCTGTTCTTAGTGATATTTATTGCTGTTTATGTTGGACTAAATACATTGTATGGGGTATTCATTCAATTTTATTTGCCCGCAACAGACCCCATCACCATTGCAGTTACAGGGCAAGTATCGTTGCTACTTTCATGGATTGACCCTTCCATCTCAAGTTCCGTAAATCGCACCTCAAATTTCGTGAATGTTAGCAATTCACAGCGCATCGTACTATCAGTGTTTGAAGGGTGCAACGGCATCAATGTAATGATCGTGTTTCTAGCCTTCTTAATTGCCTTCAGAGGTTCGTTTAAGTTGACTGCCAAGTTTATGTTGGTTGGAATCTTTTCAATTTATTGCCTTAATCTACTCAGAGTAGCAGGGCTCTATTTTGTAGAACTATACTTTCAACAATACATGTATTTTTTTCATAAATATTTCTTTACAGGCATCTTATACTGCTTGGTTTTTACCCTCTGGTATGTGTGGACGAAACTTGTAAAACGCGAGCATGGCCTTATTACCTAAGCTTTCCACTAAAAGCGTTATACAAATTGCTTTTGCATTAACGGGGCTATTAATCGTTTATCTATTTCAAAATTCAAATTATTCTGGTTTCCTTTTCACTAATGTTTCCGCACAATTCATAATCAATAAATCTATACGGGTGTTGCTCAATGATATTTTCATGCTCATTGTTATTGCTGCACTGTTTAAGGATAAAAGCATAACGCGATTTGCCCTATGGATTCAACTGGTTGATTTTTTTATTTTACTACCTGTCTATCTCATCTTAAAATTGACCCTCGAAGGCACGAGCGAACTATCCTCTCCGCTATTATCACAATTCCACCGCCTCATTGTCAACCCTACTTTTATGATCTTATTAGTCCCAGCTGTATATTTTCAAAAACTGTATAAAAAGTAAATTCATTGTGGGGCACACAACCGTCATTGCAAGGCACGAACTAATCTCAACATAAGACCCAACCATGAACACACGTATCTACCTCTCGCCCCCCCACATGGGTGGTGAAGAGTTGAAATTGGTAACGGAAGCATTTAACACCAATTGGGTTTCGCCTGCCGGCCCCCACATCGATGCTTTCGAGCATGAAATAGCTAGCTACAATAAAACTTCTCATTGCGCGGCTCTCTCTTCTGGCACCGCTGCAATCCATCTCGCACTTATCATTTTG
>JANXRR010000032.1 GCA_025356795.1 Bacteroidia bacterium | reverse complement strand
TATTCCCACAAAGAGTTATCCATTGGATAAGTAGTTAATGGATACATGCCCATGCCCGCTGCCACCAACGGAACATTATCAACTACAGAAGAAAGTAGGCCTATCAAAGTAATAATCACACTCGTATTGCCAATACTCTTTGTGGGAATATTTCGCCTATTGTGCTGGCACAGGTGGAAGTCTTTTAGTGATTGGTTCTGCTGCAGGCGTTGCTGTGATGGGCATGGAAAAAATTGACTTCGTTTGGTATTTAAAAAGAATAAGCCTGCTTGCTTTGGCAGGATATGTTGCAGGAGCGCTTACCTATCTATTTTTAATACGCTGGCCGATTAACTAGTTGGCAGCAATATATTTTTCAGGATTTTTCTTGAACGAATCCTTGCACACATCAGAGCAAAATCCATACACTTTATTATTGTAAAGGGTTGTATCCGCTTGAATCCCTTTCACATTCATATGGCATACTGGGTCAGCATCTGAAGCTAACGAAACAGAAGCAGTTTTTTCTTCCACAGCAGAATCTTTCGGTTTTTGAGTGCATGATATAATAAGAGCAGAAGCTATCAATGCGAAGAATAGTATCTTAGATATTTTCATTTTTCGTTTAGTTTGTGTCCCTAAATATGAAAAGTTTTTACCAAAACAAAAACTCTATAAACGGATAATTTTGGAGATGCTATTGCTATTTCAATATTTTAAGGAACTCTATCCAAGGCCCTACCTCAACTTTGTATTGTTTCGCCATCACGCGTGTTATCTGCGAAATATGATCTAGGTCATGGGTTACCCAAGTTGAAATGAGTTGCTTCAATGTTACTTCGCCAAACGTTGGATGAATACCTGTTTTACTTAAATCCTCTTCACGGATGTTTAACCCTCTAAGCTTTTCAAGGTTAGCTTGTCGCACTTTTTTAAATTCTGTCAAAAGTTGTAAAACCGTCATGCCCTTGGTGTTTTCAAATTGCGCCAAGCGATCAAATGGTTCAAATCGTTTGTCAGATCGATTGGAAAGAATTAACTCAGCGCGCATTATCCAATCCGTTTTTTCACCATGTATTAAATGCCCGATTACATCATACGCGCTCCAAGTTTCACCTCCTTCATTACAAGAAGTCCAGTCGGTTGAGAGGTCAGCGAGTAAGATGTTTAGAACGGCAGGTGTTCTTTCAAGTAGTTCTATTGATTTCGAGAGGCTGAAGTGCATGGTGCGGTTTTCTAACATTCCACGATTGTATTATGCCAAGTCCTTAAAAATTTTATGGCAGAATGCACTTAACTGCCGCTTTTACAAATATCACTTTTTGGGATTAATATTTGAATATGATAAGTGGCCTAAAAATAGAGAATTTTAAATCGATAAAAAGCCTCCAGCTTGTTTGTTAAAAAAAATTGACGTTTTTGTGGTGAAGCAAATTCATAACATAACACATCCTTAACCTCCACAACTAGTTTCTTGCATTCACTCTCTCTTTATTTGTTTTCAAACTTGTTTTATGAAGCCTACTCTTTATCTCCTTGGTCTTATTTCTATTATATGCTTGTTTATTTCTTGTAACCCTGATAAAACGGAAAAGCAATCGGTTTGGGTTGCATCTGCGCCTGCTGGCTCTGCGTTTACACAGATTAAAAGAGAGGGAGAAACCATAATTCCCAATGGTCGCATTATTACACCCACAGGAAAACAAATTATAGTAGCACCACATCCGTTTGGGCTCGTGCTAAGTCCTGACGGAAAAACTATTATCACCGCCAACTCGGGTGTGGGGCCGTTTTCAATTTCTATTATTAAAGACTATAACTCTGCTACTCCTACAACAATACAAATCCCGGAAACACTTACCCCTGAAAAGGGTTTGCTCGAAGCTACGTTCATGGGCTTGGCTATCTCACCTGACAATCAAAAAGTATATGTAGCTGGCGGACAACAAAACAAAATTTATATTTTCGCTTTGAACACTGGGAAAAAATTGGGTGAAATACTTTGCAATAAATCATTTGATGACACCAATTATGATGACGGCTACATTGGTGATATGACGTTAACTAAGGATGGGTCGAAGTTGTATGCGGTAGATCAAATTGGTTTTCGTATGATGGTGATCGACACAAAATCAAATCAACTAATTCAAAATGTTAAGACAGGCCGTTATCCTTTCGGGATAGCCTTATCGCCCGATGATAAAACTGTATATGTTGCCAACGTTGGCATGTTTCAATACAGTTACATCAAAAGCTTGGATAGAAAACACCTCAACGAAACAGCTTCCAAGTTCCCAACCTCCGCTTATGGGTCCAAAGAAATGAAAACAGGTGTAAAGAACGATTCCATCGAATTTGAAGGTCTTGGCGAAATGAATACACCTGAATCTTTTTCAGTGTGGGGCATTGATGTGAGCAAACCAAAAGCTGATGTAATTTCTAAAGTGAAGACTGGAATTTTAGTAGGAGAGGAGATAGAGGGCATACCTGCAGTGGGTGGCTCCAGCCCCAACTCGATGGTAGTTACCGACAAGTTCGTATACGTGAGCAATGGCAGCAACGATAATATTTCGGTCATTGATCGTATAGAAAATAAAGTAGTCAACTCTATTGAGTTGCAATTAGACCAGCGGTTAAGAAATTTAAAAGGTGTGATTCCGTTCGGCCTCTCCTTATCGCCCGATCAAAAAAGATTATACGTGGCGGAGGCGGGTATCAATGCCGTGGCAGTGATTGATACCGAGTCTTCAAAAGTATTTGGTCATATTCCCACAGGTTGGTTTCCTTCCAAACTAAAAGTGACGCCCGATGGTTCTCAACTCATCGTTGCCAATGCCAAAGGTTTTGGCAGCGGCCCTAATGGAGGTAAAGATTTCAAGCCTCCATTCCAGCATCCTTACTCAAGTTATATAGGAGCTTTGATGAGAGGAACAGTTTCAATCATTGATATTCCGAAAGATGATGAGCTGAAGACTTTAACAGAAAAAGTAATTGCCAATAATTTTTCTTTCAAAGAAGTGAAAGCCGGAGATACTAAAAATCCTATTCCAACCTATCCAACAGCAAGCGAATCGCCTATTAAATACATCGTGTTTATCTCCAAAGAAAACAGAACATATGATGAAGTATTTGGTCAATTAAAAGCAGGTGATGGCGATTCGGTTTTGGCGCACTATGGCAAGAACGTTTCGTTTACGAATAGAAAAGGAAATCTTAAAATTGAGTATGGCAATGTAATGCCCAATCATTTGGCATTAGCAAAGCAGTTTACCATCAGCGATAATTTTTATGTTGATTC
>JANXRR010000028.1 GCA_025356795.1 Bacteroidia bacterium | reverse complement strand
ATCGATAGTAATTACCTTTGTCCGAATTAATCAGTAAATTCATTTCGCTATGCGCAGCCTATTTTTACTATCCTCTTTACTAGCTTCGATTTCTACATTTGCACAAGTCAACCCAACAGCGTTGAAATACGGCAATCAAATCTCAGCGACAGAATTAAAAGAATACTTAACAATAATTGCTTCCGATGCACTCGAAGGCCGTAAAACTGGCACACGTGGCCAGAAGATGGCTGGAGCATTTATCAGTCATCATTTTCAAGAAATTGGTCTTACAGCTCCCGTTAACGGAAGTTACTATCAAACAGTAGATTTATATTCTGCTTCGCCTTCAAAAGTGTATGTAAAGGCGGGGGCAACTCAGTTCGATAACTTCACTGATATTTTTTACATAGGCAATGCCGATAGTAATGGAGAAGTAGCCAATGATTTGGTTTTTGTTGGCAAAGGTTCTGAGAGCGATTACGCTCAGATAGATATAAAAGAAAAAGCTGTATTGATTTTAGTGAACGACTTTACCTCCTTCCGAGCCCTTCGTTTAACTACCAATTTGGCTAGGGAAAAAGGTGCTTCAATAGTTTTTGTAATGGCGGATATTTCAGAAGAAGACTATCACAAATTTGCGGACGATATGAGGGGAATGATTTCGGGCGGCCTCAGTTTGAAAAAATCTGAAGGCAGCGCCAACAAGGGAACATTTGTAATCACTAAAGCCGCTGCCGAAAAATTATTAAACACAACTGTTGATCAGTTAAAGAAAGCTGCTGGCGCTGATGCTGCAAAGAAGCCACTTAAAAAAATCAAAACTGGCAAAGTAACTTACTCTGTCGCCATTCAATCTAACAATGTGAAAGTTGAAAATGTATTGGGCTTTCTTGAAGGAACAGATAAAAAAGACGAGGTAGTGTTAGTTACTGCCCATTATGATCATATAGGAACCAACCCAGGAGAAGATAAAGTAAACAACGGTGCCGATGATGATGGCTCGGGCACAGTGGCCGTACTTGAATTGGCCAAAGTATTTGCGCAAGCAAAAAAAGATGGATATGGCCCCCGAAGAAGCATGGTATTTATGACAGTTACAGGAGAAGAAATGGGACTTCTAGGTTCAGAATATTATGTGCAGCATCCAATTTATCCATTGGCCAACACCGTTGTTGATTTGAATATAGACATGATTGGAAGAACTGATCCGCAACACAAAGACAAAGGCGATTATGTGTATGTAATTGGTTCGGATAGACTTTCAAGCGAGCTTCATGCGCTCAGCGAAAAAACCAATGAAACCTACGCTAAGCTGGCTTTTGATTATACCTACAATGCAGAAGATCATCCGGAAAATATTTATAAAAGATCTGATCATTGGAACTTTGCTAAAAATGGCATCCCAATCATTTTCTACTTCGATGGAATTCATGAGGATTATCACAAACCCAGCGATGAGGTTGACAAGATTGATTTTCCGCTGTTGACCAAAAGGGCTCAAAATGTTTTCTATACCGCTTGGGAAATTGCTAATCGTGAAAATAAATTAATTGTTGATAAGAAATAAGGAGTTTGGAGATCGCTTCGTTCCTGACAATGCCGCGCAAATAATTTTGTTCGTCTTGCCAATGTCATCTCGCCCAAACCAATCTAAATTTAGTATTAGGTAACCAATCATGACAGAGTCAAAAAAATATAGTTTATCAGTGGCCATTGCGCTGGTGATTGCCAACATGATTGGAACTGGCGTATTCACTTCTCTTGGCTATCAAGTAGGGCCTCTGCCTTCCGGTTTTGTAATTCTTGCCCTGTGGCTAGTGGGGGGCGTGGTAGCATTGTCAGGCGCTTTCACGTATGCTGAAATTGCCACTACCTTAAAAAAATCAGGAGGCGAATATTATTTTTTAGGTAAAATATTTCACCCTGCGCTTGGGTTTGCTGGTGGCTGGATGAGCCTACTGGTTGGTTTTGCCGGAGCCATTTCTGCTGTTGCTATTGCCATTGGAGAGTATTCTAAAGTGCTAACGGGTGTACCGGTAAAAGTAATTGCAATTGCGGCCATAGTCTTAGTTTCAGCTATTCACTGGTTTGGCGTAAAAGCAGGGGGCAGCACTCAAAAAATATTAACCTCCATAAAGCTTTTGCTCATCGCGTTTTTTTGCATTGCCCCCTTCTTTGTATCGCCCGCTTTGCTTTCACACATAAGTTACTTACCTCATGATGGCGATTGGACGCTGATTGCCAGCCCTGGCTTTGCTATCTCTCTTGTATTTGTGGTATATGCTTACACCGGATGGAACGCTGCAGCTTACATAGCGGGCAATTTAGAGGAGCCGGCCAAAACACTTCCCCGTGCTCTCATTTTCGGAACTTTAACCGTGGTTTTTGTTTATCTGGCATTGAATGCCATGTTCCTTTACTCAGCAACATTTACCGAACTTAATGGCCAAAACGATATTGGCAATGTAGTGGCCATCAAATTATTCGGCCTAGAAACAGGAACCTTCTTTTCAGGGATTTTTAGCATCGCACTTCTTTCCACACTTAGTGCCATGACTATTGCAGGGCCAAGAGTTACAGAAGCAATGGGCGAAGATTATCCGATCTTCAAATCGTTCACACGGAAAAATAAATATGATATGCCCTACACCGCTATCTTGTTTCAGGCGGCATGGGCAATTTTTCTTGTGCTGGTAAGTTCGTTCAAAGAAATCATTCAATATATTTCTATAAGCTTATCCATTTTCTCATTGCTAACAGTAATTGGGGTGTTTATCTTGAGAAGGAAAGTACCAGCATCAGAAAGATCGTTTAGTATTCCATTCTACCCTATACCTCCATTAATTTTTATTATCTGCACCTGTTGGATGATTTATTATGTAACGAGCGATGATCCAAAGATCATTCTCTATTCGTTCGCCACCGTTGTTCCGGGAATAATTTTATACTTTGCGGCCTCAAAAACAAAACGCTAGTGAAATCTAACATTCTAATACTCTCTATTGCACTTGGATGGGCTTCTCTTTCCTGTTCAACTAAAAAAGAAACTACCGCCAACCGTGCAGATTCTTTGGCTGTTAAAGATTCCCTAGCAACAGAAATTGTAGTTGAAGAACCTGTTCTTAAAGATAGCTCCTTAGACTATCAAGCAAGGTTTATTGCAGGGCTCAATCAGGAAAATAAAAATTCCTTCGCGGCATTGGAAAACGATCGCTATTGGAATGAATACAAATTGGCTATTGATACAAGCTGGGCCAAGATGTATAAAAACAGATTGGGTAAAATGAAAGAGTGGGAAGCAAGCACTTTATCCTCTGCCATTAGCGATACACTGCCCTTGTTTTATCCATTCTCTGGTCC
>JANXRR010000620.1 GCA_025356795.1 Bacteroidia bacterium | reverse complement strand
AAGTATAATTTTTCTAGCACCGATGCCGAGAGGGTATCTACTAAATAGCTTTGATGTGCCAAATGTGTGTAGCTAAATAAATAATTGGGTTCATGAAGTAGTATCTTATGAATATGTTGCCTTGAAGCCTCTGTTTTTTTTCCGTCTTCTAAATCAAGAAAGGCATCTACATTTAACATGCTTATCAGTTTTTCCATTTCTTCGTAGGCGGTATATTGTCCATAATCAAGATCATGGGAACCGCCTAAAATAATGGGCAACACATTGCTTTCTAAAAGTATTCGACACACCTCACTTATGCGAACGTAGGTTTCATCTAAGTCGATTCCTGTTTGTAGATTTCCCAGATCAACAATATTATAGTTTCCACTTCCTTTTTTTAGAGGATATAGTTTTTTCCTGATCTCATCGGCTGCCTTTCTTGTGCCGGTGTTGGAAGTTGTTCCTCTCTCTTCGGCAATACCGAAAATTGCAATCTGAGTGTTTTTATAGTCTGGCATTTTTTCACCATACACACGAATGCTTTTGAAGAATGAGTTAGTTGCATACTCAACATTATAAATTGATTCATGCAAAGGCGAGAAAAGAATGGTTAAATCCATACAATTGTTTTTACAAAACTATCAGGAATGGAACGGTTTGTCAAATAAAAAAGTCTCCTCGCTTTGTGAGGAGACTTTTTACAAAATAAGTTTTTTAAACTATTTAAAAACGTTGAGTTGATCTTTGCTAGCTACAGCAGTTTTAAAGCTTGGCAAACGGTAGGAATAAGTTATGGAAACCAAGTAATCGGCAAAGGCAGCATCGCCATGAGTAGGTACTCCAGTTTGAATTTCTTTTTGACGATCTAAAACACTTTGAGTTCTGTTTCTTACAATGGCAATGGGCACGTTAGCTCCAAACGTATGGTTGCCTACAGAATAAAAAACTGATGGTTCTGCAGAGATTATATAACCGGGTCTACGGAAACCTTCACTTTTCCCGAAGGCATCATAGGTGGGTATTCCTTCAATCCTTCCTCCTAACCCAAAAGAAAAATTCTTGATGACTAGTTGGCCTCCTAACCTTCCAAAGTATTGATCAACCACCGAATATTCTAACCCATTTTTTAAAGTGCCATTGGTATTTCTAGGATTAAAAAGATAGAGGCCATTGCCATATAAAAAAGTGTTATGATTTAATTTTATTGTCCCATTAATCTCAGTAACAAGTCCCAGCCCACCATCTCCGGGTTGGATTGATTGATCTACGGACTGCATTTGTAATTGGGTAGTTCCATCTACCGCTTTTTTATGAAAGTTATCTTGGTAGTTATAATCGCCTGTAGGAAGCTTTGTTCCCATACCTACTAATAATCTTACTTTAGTTGAACTAATAGCAGTATAATATCCCATCAAACGAATGTCGCCAAGCCCTTGTGAGTGCGTTGTAAATCGTTGACCGCTGGTGTTTCCAAGGTGTTCATATAAGGAGGAACGCGTAATGTATAGCACTGGAACTATAGCGGAGAAACTCCATTTGGTAGTGAGTGTATAAGTGGTTCCAAAGAGAATGGAATTATCATCGTTAATCACGTTGGTCCCTTGATCAACACGTTGGGTTTGCTCATCAGTGCCAACAAAATGCTTGTAAGAATGGAAGTAGCGATAATTGGCAGAGAATTGCCAACTATTATTTTGCATACTGTCTAAACCGGTTGAGGCTGATGACATGTTGCGCACTGCCACACAACCTTGTGCGTGTAATTGTAGAAAGCTAATTGAAAATAATAGGAGTAGTATATATGTAAAATTCTTCATTGCTGATAAGTTTTTATGAAAGTGATTGAGAAGGGGATTATTCCCTTTACTGGCTAAAGATGTATTCGATATATCTTCTAAACAAAACTTAACAGAATGACTTGGGTGGGGGAGAAGTTATTGGAGAATCTGATGACAAGAGTTTGTCAACGTGAATAAACCCATAAGAGGTAAAACACCAGCCGCCATTTTCAACAATTAACTCGACTGGCACTTGAGTTTTATATTCTTTTACTAACTGGCTGATAAGTGCAGATTTTTGTTTTGAAGAAGAAGGTAAATCATGAGAGACCTTTGTGAAGTCATTCATTGCATGCTGCAATTTTTGATCTTTCTGATCTTTTATACAAACAACATACAGAGTGTCAGATTCAATTTTTTGTTTTACTAATTTGTATTGCTGATTCTTATAGTCAAATTCTCCGTTGATACGTTCGTATCCATTTTGTTGAAGAGGATAGGGTAAACTTAATGGGATTTTCAACTCAATTGTCTCACTCAAAGAATATTGATCTTGATCTAGTTGCTTTATTAAAGCAATGGAGTAATGTGATCGAAGTCCCCAAAACACAAGGTAATATCCTCCAATATTGAAGAACATTACTAGGAGCAAAAGAATGGCAACGGTTCTCTTCATTAGTTTGCAATATAGCAAACTTGATTATGTTTTCGTCACTCAATAGTTTTAAGTTCCTCTTTTAAATTAGATAGAGTAGAAAGGCTAATTCACTAAAACACGTTGCTCAACCTGCTTACTTCTAACGAAGTTAAATTCGGGTGTAAGTATAATGCTAATTCCATCCATAAATGACCACTCTCTCAATTTTTCAAGTTTCACTAAACCATGCATGTATTGGTTGCCCTTGCCTTGGTAGCCGCCTTTAAATTCTTCAAAGTCAGCAATATTAATTTGTGATTTTTGAGCAAAACTCACTAACACTTCAATCGAAGCATCATTCGAAAACGTAAGCTTACTTCCCTGTGCTCGCTTTTTGTATTCGTATTGATACTCATACGTTAGGGCAGACACATCTGATAACACCGCAGATCCTGTTGGATAACTGCCCGCTCCTTTGCCCACAAATAATTGTTTTTCGGAGAAAGCCCCTTGTACAATTACTGCATTATACTCGTTTCTAACCGAAGCCAACAGACTCGTAGATTCAATAAATTGTGGTGCCACTAAACCATAAACGTTACCGTTAGATTTAAATGCTCGCACAACTAATTTAATGCCTAATCCATTTTCTCGGGCATACTTTAAATCCGCATCTGTAATTTTATCGATACCCAAATTGATAACCTCTTCTGGTTTTACGAAAACACCAAACGTATGAGCAATGGCAATAACTAATTTGTACTTCGCATCAAAGCCTTTCACATCTAAACTTGGATCTGATTCTGCGAAGCCAAGCTCTTGCGCTTGCTGCAAGGCCTCCGTATAGTTCTTTCGTTCCTCAAAAACTTTAGTAAGTATGAAATTGGTCGATCCATTAAAGATGCCTTCAATGGAACTGATCAAATCATTGTCATAATATTCTTCGAGGTTTCTGATGATGGGAATGGCCCCGCAAACAGAGCCTTCATATAGTACTGGCTTATTATATTTTTGTTGCAGTTCAAAAATTTCCTCTAAATGTTCGGCCAACATTTTCTTGTTGGCAGTAACAACGGCTTTACCATTTTTAAGTGCTTGCTTTACAATTTCAAAGGCAGCATCGGCATCATCAATCAGTTCCACTACTACATCTATTTCAGAATCATTTAGAATTTCATTCTTATCATAAGTAAATAATGAATCATCTAAGATGCGTTTTTTGTTTTTGTTCTTAACGCAGAATTTTTTTATTTCCGCTTTAATGCCTTGTGTTTCTTCTAGCACATGATATAACCCTTGGCCTACACAACCAAATCCAAAAACACCCAACTTTAATTTCTTCTTCATATTGATACTATCACTTTTTCTTTCACTTCTTTTTTGAAAAATTTTCTAATGGCTCTTTTAAACTGATCAAACTCTACCAAGAAACCATCATGACCATAAACCGATGATATAATTTCTAGTTTCGCTTTAAGAATATGATTCGCTAAAAATTCTTGCTCTTGAATGGGGAAGAGCAAATCGCTACTAATGCCCACAACCAATGTATTTGCTTGTATTTTTTTCAATGCCTTTTCAATGCTTTCTCTTTCTCGCCCCACATTATGGCTGTCCATTATTTTTGTGAGCGTCCAATAGGTAAAAGCATTGAATCTATTGACTAGTTTTTGTGCTTGGTACCGCTGGTAAGAAGCGGCTCGGTAATTATCTAACGTATCAGTTGATTTTTCTGCCTGCAAGTTGCCATACGTTT
>JANXRR010000188.1 GCA_025356795.1 Bacteroidia bacterium | reverse complement strand
TTATGCACGTTATAGCTCGATGGTCAACCCATCATAAGCCAAATGTACGGAAGGGGATAATTCTTTTTCTACGGATTTATGCAATCCTAATTTGTGACTTATGTGGGTGAAGTAGGTTTGCGCAGCATTTATTTTCTTGGCCATTGCAATGGCTTGGTCAAAAGTAAAATGCGAAGGATGAGGATCGCGCTGAAGTGCATTTAAAATCAATACTTTGCAATCCTTCATTTTCGCAAGGGTGTTTTCAGGAATGTGATTGGCATCGGTTATGTAGCAAAAATCACCCACACGAAAACCTAGCACGGGCATTTTCATGTGCATTACCGGAAGTGGAACAAAATCTATGTCTTCGGCATTGAATTGCTTTTCTTCTATTTCATGAACTTGCAATTGTGGAGTGCCCGGATATTTCTCATCCGCGAAAGCGTAATAGAATTCAGTTTTCACTTGTTCTAGCGTTGCATGAGTTCCATAAACTGGCATATCTGCTTTTTGCAGATGATTGAAAGCGCGCACATCGTCAAGGCCGGCAATATGATCTTTATGGCTATGGGTTAAAATCACAGCATCCAGTTTGACGATATTTTCACGGAGCATTTGCTGACGAAAATCTGGCCCTGTATCAATGACAAAGTTCTTTCCTTGGGTTTCGATAAAGATAGAGCTTCTAAGCCGCTTGTCACGAAAATCCATCGATGTACATACTTCACAATGGCAACCAATTGCGGGCACGCCTTGGGAAGTTCCGGAGCCGAGTATAGTTATTTTCAAATTTTATAGTGTGAATACATGCTTGAGCAAAGCTTATGTAAACTTACCTTTTGAAGTAGGTAGTTCTTGCTTAAATTATAAAATTGGCCGGGAAGATTGCCAACGTGCTTTTGATGGCTAATTAATGGTGCTGGTGCCATATAAATTGCTCGATTGATTAATTCACATTGGGTGCCTTCGGGAAGCATCTTGAATACTTTCATTGCGGTGCGAGGTGGCGAAATGTGTGTAATTAAATTCAACATTTGAAATTTAAAGAATACCAATCAATTAACTATTGCCAACAGCAACTTGGGTCATTTCTGCATAAAGTTTTTGATTCTTTTCACTGAATTTTGTGGTGTCTAGAGGCACGGTTCTAAGAATTTCCAACAATGCGTTGATCTTGCCATCAGTGGCAAAAAACTTGTTTAAGATCATGATCTTTTGCTCCCTGAGAAGGCAATAACCGGCTTTGAAATTCCCTTTTTCGTACCGCAAAATGTAATCCGATTCAGCAATAAGATCCTCCAGTTTCAAGAGGAATTGGTTGGTATATTTAATCATTCGTAGTGGCGAATTTTTATCCCGCAAGGTATAAAAAATAGTCCATTATTAGGGTGGCGTTTATGTTTGCTTGTAACTTGCCCCGGTGGATATCAAAAAGAGATTAATTGTGCTTGTTGGCCCAACGGCTGTTGGAAAGACGGCTCTTTCAATCGATTTGGCCAAAACGCTTTCCACGGAAATAATCTCTGCAGACGCCAGGCAGATTTTTAAAGAATTAGAGATAGGAACAGCCAAGCCGTCTTCAGATCAATTGAGAGAAGTAAAGCACCATTTCATCAACTCAAAGTCGATCCATGACGAATATGATGCGGGCACTTTTGGCAAGGAGGCGTTAAGTTGCATTTATAAACTTTTTGAAACCTACAATGATTTGATTTTGTGTGGTGGCTCAGGCCTTTACATAAAAGCCGTGCTCGAAGGGTTTGATGATATGCCCGAAATACCTTCGTCTATCCGTGAATCAATTAATCAAGAGTATGGAGATAAAGGGTTAGAATGGTTGCAGGAGGAAGTGAAGCGACTAGACCCTGAGTATTTTCAAGTGGTTGATAGAATGAACCCTCATCGGTTGATAAGGGCTTTGGAGTTAAATTATTTCTCAGGAAAGCCAATGAGTTATTTTCGCCAAAAGAAAAAGAAAGAGCACTTCTTTGATGTTGTTAAAATTGGATTGGAACTTCCACGTGAAGAATTGTTTAACCGGATTGACCAGCGTATGGATGTTATGATTGAAGAAGGATTGTTTGAAGAGGCGAAGAACTTTTATCTATACAAAAATTTGAATGCATTGCAAACGGTTGGCTATCAAGAAATTTTTGATTTTATGGATAGCCTTTATGATAAAGCGGAGGCGATACGATTATTGAAAAGGAATTCGAGAAGATATGCGAAGCGACAGCTGACTTGGTTTAAGAGGGATGAGGAGATTCATTGGTTTAGGCCAGACGAGCTAATTCAAAATTTAAAATTATGGATTCATGATTGAATAGTTTATAATTTGAAATGTTTAATTTAAAAATTTGAGATTGTGGCGGATAAAGTATTAATCATAACTTACTATTGGCCACCGAGCGGTGGGAGTGGGGTTCAGCGCTGGTTGAAGTTTGTGAAGTATTTGCCGAAAACTGGCTGGAAGCCTTTTGTGTATACTCCCTCCAATCCATCCTTTGCCATAGCCGATAATTCGTTGGAAAAGGATGTCCCAATAGAAGCTGTTATAATTACTCAACCTATTTGGGAGCCATATGATGCGTTTAGCAAATTGAATAAATTGTTGGGCAGAAAAGAAGTGAAGCCAAGCGACTTTGTATCGACTGGAAAGAAGTCTTTGTTCAAATCAGTAAGCACTTGGGTTCGAGGAAATTTCTTTATTCCCGATGCAAGAGTGTTTTGGGTGAACCCATCGGTTAAATTTTTAAACAATTACATCCAGCAAAATAATATTGAGGTAATCGTTACAACTGGTCCGCCTCACAGTATTCACTTGATTGGCCTAGGGTTAAAGAAGAAAAATCAAAACTTAAAATGGCTTGCAGATTTTCGTGATCCTTGGTCGGAGTGGGATTTATTAGACAATCTGATGTTAACTAATTGGGCGCGAAAAAAGCATTCAAAATTGGAATATCAGGTGCTTACAAAAGCCGATGAAGTTATTACTATCGCTCCTTATCATGTTGAACGATTAGAAGCCTTGGGCAAAAGAAAAGTAAAGTTGCTCACTAATGGTTTTGATGCAGATGACTTTAGGGCAATTAATCACATAAAGACTTCTAAGTTTACGATTCGCCATATTGGGATTGTGGATGAACTTCGTGATCCGCGGCCTGTGATGGAAGCAATTATTACCTGTTGTCAACAAAATCCTGATTTTGCCGCTGATATTTTGATTGAATTTATTGGCAATGTGAATGCGGGCTTTAAAGATTACGTTAGTGGGGATTCAATACTCAATTCGATAACGCGATTTGTGAATCAAATGCCTCATAGTGAGTTATTGAAAAGCTATGGACAAACCGATTTACAATTGTTAGTGTTGGCTCATACAGTCATAGCACCAGGTAACTTGCCCGGAAAATTTTTTGAATACCTCGCCTCTGGAAATTCAATATTGGCAATTGGCCCCACCAAAGGCGATGCTGCCGAAGTGCTGAATCAGACCAAGGCAGGGAGAATTTTTGAGCGAGAAGATAAAAATGGAATTCAAGAAGCGTTATTAGCTTATTATACTGAATGGAAAGAAGGCATGAAGAAAAACCCTTCCGATGTTTCGGTGTTCACCCGTGAAAATCTGACAAATCAATTGGCTGAAATTCTGAGGTCACTTTAGATTAATTTTTTTCAAATAAGAATTGATAATCCGTGAGCCATCTTCCGAAGCATTTGAAAAGTAAATAAGTAGCCCATATAAAATAGTTGCAGCTCCAGAGCGAATGACTAAATCGATCAAATGTAAATTTATTTTGGGGATAAGATAATTCAAGCCCAATACAAGCAATGCTATCATAACTACTTTTAAGGAATTGATACTGAAGGGTTGAATACCTAATTTACGGTAGATGAAAATATATTTTATCGCGTTGAAAATGATAAGAGCCAGCGCAGCACCAATTGCTGCTCCGTTAATTCCATAAGCTGGTATCAGCAAGTTGTTCGATACAATTACCATCGTAGCTAAGCAAACAATCAACACAATGTTAAATTTATAATGCTTGGAGAGTACAATGATTTCGCTGCTAGGGCCAAATAGCATATCTACCAGCTTACCAAAACCAATGATCAAAACAACCCACTTGCCTGCCTCGTATGCTTCCTTCTTTGGCATAAAATAAAAAAC
>JANXRR010000520.1 GCA_025356795.1 Bacteroidia bacterium | reverse complement strand
TGAGCAAAGTGATGCGCCACTTTAATCACATCTTCTTGATACACCATTACGCCAAACGTATCGCGCATGATCTCGTCCATTTTGGGATGAATGGAATGATACGTACCTCCGTTGCGCACAGTATGAAAGCGCTCAATGTATGCTTTCATCATTCCCGAGCTTGCCACCCCTGGGCGAATGATGGAACTGGCTGCCACCAGCGTGAGATAGTCATCGCACTTTAATTTTTCCAGCAACATGCGCATGGCGGGCGACTCCACATAAAAGCAACCCATCGCTTTGCTATTGCGCATCAGCTCTTTTATCTTTTCGTCTTCTTTAAATTTCTTGAATTGATACACATCAATATCAATTCCTTTGTTACGCTTTACATGAGCTACCGTTTCTTTAATGTGTCCTAATCCACGCTGACTGAGGATATCGAATTTATAAATGCCGAAATCTTCCGCAGCGTGCATTTCAAATTGCGATACGGGCAAACTCTTCGGTGGAAATTCGGTAGCAGTATAAGCATAAATTGGCTTTTCTGTAATAAGCACACCACCAGCATGGATAGATATATGGGCCAGCAATTCTTTTGACACAATATAGTTAGCATAACCAATCACTTTCTGTGCAATATGGTCGCGTACTTTTTTCTCATGCCTGCCTTCTACCAACGCATCTATTTCTTCTTTGGGTAAACCGAATACTTTTCCTAGTTCGCGAATAATAGACTTGCCTTGATATGTAACGTGCGTGCCGAGTAGACATACATGATCATTGCCATATTTTTGAAAGAGATATTCATAAATAGCATCGCGATTGTCCCACGAAAAGTCAATATCAAAATCAGGAGGTGAAACACGTTCTTCATTAAGAAAGCGCTCGAAGTATAATTCCAATTCAATAGGGTCAACATTAGTGATGCCTAAGCAATAAGCAACAGTGCTGTTAGCACCACTACCACGACCCACAAAATCATAACCCTTACTTTTCGCGAAGAGAATAAGATCATACGTAATTAAGTAGTACGATGTAAATTTTTTCTTGAGAATAATGGCAAGCTCTTTTTCTATTCGCTCGTTCCATATTTTTTTATCTATGTCTTGCGTTTCATAAATTTTCTTATAGCCTTCAATCGTTTTGCTGCGCAAGAATTTCAAATCTTCTTCAAGGCTATTGAAATAGGACTTCTTGTTTTTGTCTTCACCTATTTTACATTCAATAGAACACTGATCAAGTATTTTTTTTGCGTTCACAAACAGTTCAGGATAATCTTCAAACTTTTTCTGTAGTTCATACTCTGATAACATGAACTCATCTCGGTTTGCTTGTAAATGTTCTGGAAGTTTACTGAGCAATATGTTGTTAGCAATGCAGCGCAACAGCCTATGGGCATTATGATCGCGATAAACTACCTTCTCTTTTTTTATTTTTAGATCTTTAATCTTTTCTGGTGGAAGAAAGGTAACGGGATGAAGTGCAACAAATTTGTGTGTATAATTTTTTCTTGACGGATCGGAAGCAAATGAATGAAGCTCATGGCACTTCACACCGATATACTCATGCGGAAGAAGCTGCTCAGGGAATATTTTTTTGAATGGATAGATGATAAATACATGCTCGGATTCAGGCGCGCGTTCAGGAAGTTTTTCTTTTACCTCGGTCTGTGTCCCCACAGACCGAAACCGTTCAGGAAACTTTTTTTTTGTTCTGTTGTGATAAGATAAAAACCGGTTGAGCTTTTCAAAACCCTCGTTATTTTTTGCAAGGCCAATGTAGAGCAGCTCACCCTCGCCTGATCTAAACTCAATGCCTACCGCGATGTCAAGATCGTAAGGTAACTTTCCGAATTTAGTTAACCCATCTTTGCGTGTTTTGTTCTCATCACAAATCCGCAACATTTCCAAATAAGAAGAAGTATTATTGATTTCTGTGAGTGCCAACTTGCGAATGCCGTAGCGCTTGGCTTCTTCAAAAAGACTCTTGACGGGCAGCATGCCATAGTTGAAGCTTAAGCCAGTGTGGCAGTTGAGG
>JANXRR010000180.1 GCA_025356795.1 Bacteroidia bacterium | reverse complement strand
AAAATATTTTTTACTTCTGACTTGGTGCCAGTTTCAGTAAGACTTAATAAAGATTCATATATATCGTAGACTAAGTCAACCAATTTCATCCAATACTGCTTCTCAGCCTCAATACTAAAAAAATCGGAGTATTCTTTCATTTGTCCCGATTCACTATCCAACTGGTACATTTCGTAACCTAACAGGTCGCGAAGGCGAGGAGGCTGTTCTTGAAGTGTAAGTGGGGATTTTAAAACTTTAAAAACCCGATTGACTTTAGCACCTGAAGTAACTTTATAGAATGCTTCAAGGGTATCAAGGCATCTGCCGGATTGGATGAAATCTTTGGAGGCAATAGTGACCAGAACTCCAATATTTGAAAGACTGGAAGCTGTAATTCCATCGAATTCAGATTTTAACACAACGTTGGGTCTTGTTCCCAACACTTGATAGAGCATAAGATCAAGAAATTTCTTGAACTGAGTTACCCAGCCAGCTTCGCTTTTGCTAATTACTTCGTTGTCTTTATCTGCAAAATGAATTAGTACATCTATTTCAAAAGCCATATTTCTTTTAAGTTTCTGTTTTATTAATTTATGACAACTTCTTTTTCGCCTGTGATATTATGAATTAATCCTTGCGCTAATTCGTGATAATTAGCGAGTACAAAATAGAAGTCTATCAAATTGATCCTGAAAATGATAGATCGCTCTTGTGCAATTACTTCTGTGAATTTAGGCGTTTCTCCTTCTTGAAAAAGATCTCCAAAAACATCACCCTTCTTCAACTTAATTACCACTTCTTTTTCATTGGTTAAATTAACTTCACCTAGCGCTACAATTAAAATCGGGCTGTTTTCGAAAGCATTATTCAGAACTATTTTATCTTTAGCATGTAAGTCAACAGGAATTATTTTATCAGCCAATTCGCTCAATAAAGTTCCTTTTATTCCTTTGAACTGAGGCAATTGTTTGATGAAAAGAACCATTTCTATTCCTAGATAAAAGCCATCATCAAGACCATCTAATAATTGATTGTTTTCAATAGACGAATCAAGGAATTTTTTATCTCTGCTGGGAAGACGTTCAGTTACAGTGTTGTAAACGGCCCGGTCTTTATTATAAATTACCCACGCAGCAGTTTCTTGTAAGAGCCTGTCGTTATTGAACATTTGACTAATCAACCCGCGGCTTACGCGAAAATCATTCATGTAGGCCGATGAATGTATAGCACACGCTTTTGTCCAACGGTTGTTTAGGTTGAAATCCCTATTGAGAATGTAATTAAGGGTTTGGATAGGGCTATAATCTTCGCGCGGGAAATAAGTCTGTAACAATTCCATCTTCTCAGAAACATCAGAATCGTCAAGAATTGGAATCAGTTTTGGCTTTAGATCTTGATCTACGAATAAATCCAATAACTCCAATCCATAAGCAATGCCATCTGGAGTTCCGGTCTCGATATTTTCACGCACTAATTGTACCGACTGTGGATCGTAGATTAACGAAAGCAGAAGCGTGATGTGGTCATAATTTTCACGGATTTCCTCACGCATAGCTTGTTTAAGAAAAGCGAAATGCTCTACATCATCGGGTAATTCTTTAAGTGCAGCTAAGTTCCAAAGGGTTTTGCCAATCTCTAGATCCAATAATTCTTTTAGCTGAATGGCTTCGCGTCCCTTTGCTTGATATTTTATGAATCGTAAACAGAATAAGATTTGTCTTACAATTCTCTTATTGGGGTAGTCGATTTTTTTCCAGAGCAACTGAAGCCCTTCTTTGCCACCAATGTGTCCTATTATTTGAACAATTTTGAGCATAATAAGATCGCCTTGCCCTGATTTGTGAAAGGCTGCTTCTAACGTACTAAGTGCCGGCTCGCCAGCTTCTTTTAAGGCCGATGCAGCTTGATGTCCATAAAGTGGTGATGACAGCATTTCGATTAGCACAGGCCAAGTCTCTTTTCTTTTCACTTTTCTTGCGCTGAGTAAGGCTTCCGTTCTTACTTTGGGGTCTTGGTCACGCAGTAGTTCCAGCAGAATAAAGATGGTTCGTGCACTTAGAAGTTTGCGCAAAAGTTTCGCTGCTAACATTCTATCTGCTTGTTTTACCGACTTACTGAGCTTCATCAAGTTATCAACTGAAATGGATAGTAAATCACTATCTTCAGCTTCGCCTACAGCTTGAGTTGCTAATCCTTTTATTTCATTTGTCTCTTTTACTAAACCCAATTCTTGCACTTTGCCTATGGCAAATTGTTTAACGCTTCGTAGCTTACTTTCTATTAGTTGCATAACAGAGGATTCGAACAAAGC
>JANXRR010000409.1 GCA_025356795.1 Bacteroidia bacterium | reverse complement strand
CGTTCGCCTGCAGGCACCTTCAAATACAATAATGGTAGCTCTACGTTTTCAAATACAGTCAACTCATCAATCAAGTTGAAGCTTTGAAACACAAAGCCTATAGAGCCTTTGCGAAGCTGTGCGCGTTGGCGTTCAGAATATTTGGCAACCTCATGTTCACCAAAATGATATTCGCCACCGGATGGGTTATCCAACAAACCAAGAATATTTAATAGGGTAGACTTACCGCACCCTGATGGCCCCATGATGGCAACAAACTCACCATCTTTAATTTCAAGGTTGATGCTGTTGAGGGCAGTTGTTTCCACTTCTTCTGTTGTGTAAACTTTCTCGAGGTTTTTTAATTTAATCATGGGTTTGGCTATTTAATGTTTAGATGATTGATCGTTCGTTTTAGTTGATTCTGTATACTTTAATTTTTATAAAAGGTTACTACTTATAGTTATGCGACTTGATATTAGACGCTCGTTTTGTGAAATGGTTGCAATTAAATTTTTAATCAGTTCAATACCAAGACTTCATTATTTCCAAAATTCTCATACGATGATGTAATTATTTTGTCACCTGGCTTTAAGCCTTCAAGCACTTCGAAGTACTCGGGGCTTTTTCTTCCTAACTTAATATCTCTACGCACCGCTTTGTTCTCGCCATCCAATGCAAAAATCCAGTTACCACCAGTGTCTTTATAAAATCCACCAACAGGGAGGAGCAACTCTTCAGAAGCTTTGCCCAGTACTATTCTCATTCTCAGCGATTGTCCTCTGCGAATACCTTGTGGAGTATCGCTCACAAAATTCATGTCTACTTCAAATCGCCCATTTGTAATATTAGGATAAATGTAAGTAATGGCTAATTCATAATCTTTTCCATCAAAGCTGGTAAAGGCTGGCAAGCCCGTAGAAATGCGAGGCAGGTATAATTCATCAATGGGTACTCGTACTTTATAGCTTCCAACAATATCTACCTGCCCTAATCGCTGCCCTTGCGTTACACCCTGACCAATTTCCCAGTGAGGTGTTGATAGTTGGCCATCAATTGGAGACTTGATTACCAGGTTGTCTAGAATTTTACCAACGCCTTGTAAGCTTTGAAGTAATTTTCTTTCTGATTCATCTAATTGCAAAATCTGCTGCACCCTGCTTATAGAATCAATCTTAAATGCTTGATAGGTAATTTCCCTTCTTTTAATGTTGGCGAGGTAATCGGCTTCTGTTTGTTCAAATTCTTGAGGTGCTATCAATTTTTTTGCAAGTAATTTCTTTTGCCTTTCAAATTTTGGCTTTAATGTAGCCAGTGCGTTATCAATCGTGATTAAGCTCTCCTGTTGGCGCAACGCATTTTGAGTAATCGTTAAGCGTGTATCTCTTGTTCTATTAATGCTTTGAGTAAGATTTGATTCCTGATCGAGTACGCTTATCTCCCTGTTCAAGTTTGTAAGTTCCAAAATCACATCCCCTTTCTTAAGCATTGCTCCGCTTTCGCGAACAATGCGTTTAATATTTCCACCTTCAATAGCATCTAAGTAAACTGTGCGGCTTGGTTCTACTGTTCCTGTTTGTGGAATAAATTCTTTGAACTCACCACGTTTCACTTCAGCTATAGTGATTTTATCTTTTTCAACTTTTAAAGTTGATCTTCGGTCTGTAAAAGCAAATTGGTAGACAATAAAAAAAACCAAAAGTACAATACCTCCATACGTTAAAATCCTTCTCAGTGTCCAGGTTTTCTTGTCAATTTTACGATCCATAGATAATTCAACGTTTTAATTTTCAGGATTTTTAAGTTCTCGTGACTTTCAAATTCGGATTGCATTAGCCAACTACCGTGCCAACAGAGCTATTACAGAATTAAAGCTATTTTGAGTAGAACTGAACGAAAATTAAGTTCACGAGTGAACGCACCTGTTCGCTTGCGGACAAAGATTGGCTACATTTGAAAACAGAAATTGCATTATAGGCTGATTTAAATGATTTAAGTTTTCGGTACTAATATTGATTAAAAAAAATTGGTTAGGTAGTAATTCGTTAACGATCGGTTTTTTGAAAACTCATCATCGAATCAAAAACATCAACAAATATGGACAAACAAGGAAAAATTCTGATTGTAGACGACAACGAAGATTTACTTAAGGCTGCTAAGATGCACCTCAAGCGGCACTTTGCCCAAGTAGATGTTGAGAAAAATCCGGAGGCCATTCCTAATCTTATGAACAATGAAGATTACGATGTGATCTTGCTCGACATGAATTTTACCAAAGATGTAAGCAGTGGCAAAGAAGGATATTACTGGTTGGAGAAAATCTTGACACTTGATCCTTCCGCTGTTGTTGTTCTCATAACGGCTTATGGAGATGTGCAAATGGCTGTGAAAGCCATTAAAGGGGGAGCTACTGATTTTGTATTGAAGCCATGGGAAAATGAACGCTTGCTGGCAACCCTTAATTCGGCCATGAAGCTTCGGGAGTCGCGCGATCAAGTGGAAACCCTAAAGATTAAAAACCAAGAAATCAATGAAGCGCTCAACGAAAAGTACAGCGATATACTTGGCCAAAGTCAAGCCATGCAACGCATCTTTCAAACAATAGATCGTGTGGCGCACACCGATGCAAACGTTTTAATTTTAGGAGAAAACGGAACTGGCAAAGAACTCATTGCGAGAGCCATCCATAGAAACTCGGCACGCAAACATGAATCGTTTGTGAGCGTTGATTTAGGAAGCATTACAGAGACTTTGTTTGAAAGCGAATTATTTGGACATAAGAAGGGCTCATTTACAGATGCGAAGGAGGACCGGCCTGGAAGGTTTGAATTGGCAAATGGTGGAACGTTATTCTTAGATGAGATCGGTAACCTATCCATGCCGTTGCAATCCAAATTATTATCGGCATTACATAACAGGCGAGTGAGTCGCGTGGGCTCTAATAAGGATACTGCCATTGACATACGGTTGGTTTGTGCCACCAACATGCCGTTGTATGATATGGTAAAAGAAAA
>JANXRR010000407.1 GCA_025356795.1 Bacteroidia bacterium | reverse complement strand
CAGAGACACTAAAACCTATCAATTACTAGTAGGTAAGGATGGCAACAAAGACCAAAGTTATTTTTTATGTCAATTAACGCAGTCTCAACTTTCTAAAGCATTATTCCCGATTGGCGAATTAACGAAGCCAGAAGTTCGAGAGCTTGCAAAAAAAATCGGGCTCGTAACTGCCGAGAAAAAAGATTCACAAGGTTTATGCTTTATTGGTAAAGTTCACTTGCCTGAATTTTTGCAACAACGATTGGAAATTAAAAAAGGAAAAGTAGTAGAGATTGGAGCAACTGCTACAGCTTTTGTAAATGGTTTCACCGACACAGATTTAGCTTCACTAGCAAAACCATATTTATTAAATGAATCGATGGGTGAAGTAGTGGGTGATCATAACGGTGCGCATTATTATACCATTGGTCAGCGAAGAGGCTTGAATATTGGCGGATATGAAAAGCCATTGTTCGTAATTGGAACAGACACCACCAAAAATATAATCTACACAGGTATGGGTGAAGATCATCCTGGCCTTTATCGCAAGGGACTGTTTGTACCCAACCAAGACGAACATTGGATACGTGAAGATTTAAAATTACAAGTTGGTGAACAACGAAATTATTTTGCGCGCATCCGCTATCGCCAACCGCTAGAACACTGTACTCTTCATCAAAAAGAAGAAGGTCTCTTTATTATTTTTGATAGACCTCAACGAGGCATAACTCCCGGGCAATTTGCCGCTTGGTACGAAGGTGATGAATTAATTGGCAGTGGTGTGATTGATTAATTCATTATAAACTGATTGATTTTCAAAACATCAACACATTGCTAACTCCAAGAAGATCTTAACCCTCACTAAATCCACTCACACCACCAGAAATAATAAACTTCATAGCAGCAGGGCCAGAAACGTTAAGCGGTTTTACTGCATCTTTGGGGACTAAAAAATGATCGCCCGCTACAGCATAAGATTGTGGAAAGTACACAACAACCATATCATTCAAACCTAGCTCACTTAAGTCTGACTGCGTGATGAAGCCGATGCGATTCAAATTATTTTCTTTGTTGATTTGTACAATTACTGGCTTGTTGAACTTCTTTTTCTCACCTACAAAAGCAGCCAGTAAATCTTTTACCGAAGAATAGATCAGCTTTACTAGCGGTATTTTGTTTACCACATGATCGAACCAGTCACTGAATGTTTTAAATGCGAAGCTAGACGTAAGATAACCGAAAATGGTAATAGCACTAAGTATAATGGCCACACCAATACCAGGATAGGGTAATTGAAGCAATCCATCAAGCCAGCGAAAGGAAGTAACGATAAAGTAAATAGTTGCCACTAAGGGAACAATAAACAACGTTCCACTAAAAAAGTATCGAAGTATTTTTCTGAAGAAATTTTGCACGAAATGAAAGTTAAAAGTAAATTTTAATTTTTTGAAGATGTAAGCATGCTACTAAAGGTTAGTCTTAGTAATTCATCTACCTGTTCATCAATGGTAACATTGGTGGTGTCTATTTCAATGGCTTCCGAAGCTTTTACCAACGGGCTTTCCGCGCGCGTGCTGTCAATTTCATCACGCTTCTTTAAGTTGGCAACAATTGCATCAAACTCAACCATCTCATTCTTTTCAAGTAGCTCTTGTTGCCTTCTAAAAGCTCGTACTAATATGTCGGCTGTTAAAAATATTTTCAGTTCAGCATCTGGAAATACCACGGTACCAATATCGCGACCATCCATTACAATGCCTCTTTCTTTACCCAACTTACGTTGTTGATCTACCATCGCAACCCGCACTTCTTTAATGGCGCTTACTTGACTTACATTTTCTGAGATGCGCATCTTGCGGATTTTCTTCTCTACATTCGAGGCGTTTAAAAAAGTTTCTGAAACACCTTTTGCGTTGATGTTGAACGTGATTTTGATTTCACTCAATGCCTTTGCTACTTCTTTAGGATTGGCCAACGCCACATGATGTTCTAAAAAATAATAAGTTACAGCCCGGTACATTGCGCCTGAATCAATATAACGATAGCCTAACGCTTTAGCAGCTTCTTTCGCTGTGGTACTTTTGCCGCATGCTGAAAATCCGTCAATCGCGATAATGATCTTTCGCATAGTTAGCAATCCTTATGTGGACAAGGAATAGGTTGACCAGGTTTAAGTTTAGTAGTATTGCGCCAAGGCTTCTTTTTGTGAGTTGCACAGGCCACTGAAAACAGGCCGATGAAGACGAGTAATAGAAGTTTTTTGGTCACTATTTTTAAGGTTTAATTCTTGCATCAAAGTTAAGGGTTTTTAGTCGATAGACCATATTCAACAGCTATTGTCCATTCACTGTGGACTGATTACCTTTGACCAAATCGCTTAAACTTATGGAATCAATAGAAGAGGGAACAGCCGAGAAATTTTTTAAAGATTTTGGCAAAAAGCTAGATCAGTTTGTTGTGGAGGCAAAAGAAGCCGGCACTCGCGTGGAGGCCGATTTGAGAAAGAAATATGAGGAGTTGAAAGTGCAGGCTGAAAATTTAAAGAACGATGCTGAAAATAAAGAACGGTGGCGAGAAGTAGAAGCAAGCCTAAAGAAGGCAGGTGAAGAATTAGAGAAAGCAGTAAAGGCAGCGTTTAATAAGAGTAGTAAATAGTCGAGGACGATAGTCAACAGATATAATCCTATCGACTATCGCCCTTCGACTGCCGTTTTAAATTTTAATATTTTTCCACTTTCCTTTTCTAAAAATAAGAATGCCTACAACGGCCATTACTGATTCCGCAATAGCGATGGCAAGAAATACTCCCAGCGGCCCAAGTTTCAGGAGGATGGCGAGTGTATAAGCAACTGGAATTTGAAAACCCCAAAAGCCAATTAAATTAAGGATAGTGGGAGTTCGGGTATCACCCGCTCCGTTGAAGGATTGTGTTACCACCATTCCATAGCCATACAAAATATAACCGAAGGCTACTACTTGCAGGCACAGTGTCCCATTAGCAACTACTTCCGCCTGATCGGTAAAAAAACGCATGATTGGTTCTGAGATAAAGAAGAAGAAAAGCGATACGCATCCCAAAAAAATCATATTCATTTTTCCTGCGATCCACACAGATTTTTCGGCACGCTCAGGTTGTTTCGCTCCCAAGTTTTGA
This sequence comes from Bacteroidia bacterium, assembly GCA_025356795.1. Taxonomy (GTDB): domain Bacteria; phylum Bacteroidota; class Bacteroidia; order Cytophagales; family Cyclobacteriaceae; genus ELB16-189. The sequence goes on along the minus strand of JANXRR010000407.1, from coordinate 6,537 downwards.
CCCACTAAAGTAGCGGCCGCATTGGCCAATCCCCAGGAAGGAAGGATGGTAAAAATGATCACCCGAATCGCAATGGTGTAGCCTGCCACTGCCGAGCTGCCAAACGTAGCGATGATGCGTGTAAGAAAAACCCAACTGGCAGACGAGATCAAAAATTGACCTATGCCGCCAATGGATAGTTTCAACAATTTGATGATGATATCCCACTCTACCCTTAAGGTTTGCATGTGAATCTTAATCACACTTTTGCCTCCTGCCAAATGGTACAATTGATACAAGACACCCACGCTTCGGCCAATGTTAGTGGCTATTGCCGCACCTTCTACACCCAAAGAAGGGATGGGGCCGAAACCAAAAATAAAAATGGGATCGAGCACCATGTTGAAGATATTGCCCAGCCAAAGCGACCTCATGGCTATAGCAGGATTACCTGCACCACGAAAAATCGCGTTGATGATAAACAAAAACATGATCGAGAAATTGCCAACCAGCATCCAACGGGTGTACCCGGATCCCGCTTGAATAACTTGGGCAGATCCACCCATTAAAATGAGCAAGTCTTTATAAAAGAAAATGCCCACAAAGCTGATAAGCAACGAAGCGGCCAAACCAATATAAATAGATTGCACAGCAGCCGTGCCAGCGCCACTCGGGTCTTTTTCGCCTACGCGCCTTGCTACCATGGCAGTGGCACCCATGCCAAGACCCATAGCAATAGAATAAACAAGTGCTAAGCATGATTCTGTTAAGCCAACTGCCGCTACCGCATTGCTATCGTTGAGCCGGCTAACAAAGAAAATATCCACCACAGCAAAAAGCGATTCCATGGCCATTTCCAATATCATGGGAATGGAAAGAAAAAAAATTGCGCGATTAATACTGCCTTCTGTGAAATTTTGCTCTTCGCCTTTTATGGCTTGCCCAAATAAATTAAAAAATGATTTTATACGTTGAATGAAACTCATGAGCTTGTTTGTTTTAAATAAATGGAATTATACTTAAATAACTGAAGATACTTCTATTAGAAGTTATTGTTGCCGCCTGATTAGGCCAGAAATAGTGACAACAAGAAGATTTAAAATAAGGAGATCATAGGCTAACTTTTTGCATGCTTACGCAATGCTGGTTCAAAGATGAGAAAAGAGTTTAAACCAGCAAGAAATAAAAAAAATGATTCGTGAGTTCTACCAAAAAAAAAAAACCGACAGTACAATTTGCAAAAAAATGACTAACGATTTATTTGTTCTTCTTATCCTTTTTAAGCTGTCGAATAAAATTTACCCAATTGAAAACATTCAGGAAGGGATTGGTACGGGCACTAAACTTATCATTAATTGACCCCGGATATTGATCCATATAATACCGATAATTAGCGGCTCCATCCATGGGCGTTGTGCGGAGCATTAGTGCCATTAATTCTGAATTCAAATTACGTTTATCAATTCCATTGTCATCCATTGGTATGTTCATGGCAAGTACAGCTTCTTTAAAAACTTCCTCCGTTGGAAAGGGCATAACAGTAATTTCCTTCAAGAAGGTAGCGTCTTCAATCATTTCAATAATAATGGTTTGATATTCATTTGCATTTTTGGGCACTACGTAATGCTGCCTTTCATATCCTACAAAACTGATTACCACACTATCGCCTACCAATACCGGCATAGAAAAAAAACCGGTGCGGTTGGTTGTAGTTCCACGGCCTGCTTTGGGCACATAAATATGAGCCCCCGGCACTACCGACATGCTATCTGGGCCAAGTACAATTCCAGAGAGTTGAATTATTCTTTTCTGGTTTTGACAAACAGCAGAATTAATTCCGAAAATGATAAGGATTGAAAAAAAGAAAACTGTTTTTAGAAGGCGGCTCAAATCACACATTTAATTATTCAAAGATAGAGATTTAGATTAAAATAGTAGCTTATTAAGATAGGATGCACCTCGCGAAGTCTTTTTCCTATCTTGCAACAAGTTTTTTTCATGCGGCTAAAACACTTCAACATAGAACCAGGAGCACAAATTTTTTTGGCTTGCTCTGATAGCTCTCGCCTGCGCATTTTAAACCTGATTTTTACAAATGGTGAAATGTGCATAACCGATCTGGAAAGAATTCTAGAATTTTCCCAGACTAAAACCTCACGCCATCTCCTCTACTTAAAAAATTCTGGCATTCTTTCCACCAGAAAATTAAACCAGTGGGTGTTTTATCAACTTAAAGATGAAGTATATGATATAGTAAAGCAAATTCTACAATTCTTGATGCGCGACCCACTGTTAAATCAAGACCAGCAAATTTTCAAAACACTTTACACCAATCGAGAGTTGGCCTTGTATAAACTAAAATTAAAACCTTTGTCTCAACTTTGATATGCCACACTACAAGTGCGTTCTTTTCGACTTAGATCATACCTTATGGGATTACGAAACCAACTGTGCCGAAGCACTCCATGAATTATACCATAGTTACCAGCTAAAAGATTTTGGTGTAGAAACGTTTGAAGCTTTCCATTCCACCTTCGTTTCTATAAATACCAATTTGTGGGACCGATACGATAAAGGAGAAATCCATCGCGATATTATTCGCTTTGAACGCTTTGATAGAATATTAAAAAAAATGGGAGTCGATAATTATACTTTGTCGCTCCAACTTTCTGATGATTACATAAATGAGTCTCCTAAAAAGAAAAACCTCATGCCAGGAGCTAAGGATATGTTAGACTATCTCTTCCATGCCAACTATCCGTTGTATATAATTACCAATGGTTTTGATGAAATACAAAGTACCAAACTAGCATCGAGCGGAATCGAAAAGTATTTTTTAGAAGTAGTAACTTCGCAAAAGGCGGGGCATAAGAAACCAGCAAAAGAAATTTTTCATTATGCTCTAAGCAAAAGCGGGTTTACTCCACACCAAGCAATTATGATTGGTGATAATCTTATAACCGATATTGGTGGCGCAAAAAATGCCGCCATAGATGCTGTCTATTTTAACCCACATAAAACGATGCATAGCGAAAATGTACATTATGAAATTCAATCACTTAATCAATTGCTTTCTATTCTCTAAACTAAGAAATGCTAATTTTACCATTAACTATTAATTAATAGAACATGTCAACTGGATTTTTCTCTATTCCTTATCCGAAAAATGAACCTGTATTGTCATATGCTTCAGGCTCAAAAGAACGCGCTTTATTAAAGAAAGCATTGGAAGATGCCCGTTCAAAAGTAGCCGATATACCCATGTATATTGGCGAGCAAGAAGTTCGCACAGAAAATAAAAAGACATTAACTCCTCCCCATGATCACCAACACATTCTTGGATATTTTTATGAAGGCAACGTAAGTCATGTAGAGCAAGCTGTTAACTCAGCATTGGGAGCTAAAGAATTATGGGCGAATTTATCATGGGAAAATAGAGCAAGTATTTTTTTGAAGGCCGCTGATTTGCTTGCTGGGCCGTATCGTTATGTCATGAATGCCGCAACCATGCTCGGCCAATCCAAAAATGTGTATCAAGCGGAGATTGATGCCGCCTGTGAACTAATCGATTTCCTGCGCTTCAACGTGCATTTTATGAGCGAGATTTACCGCGAACAGCCCGAATCGGCTCCCGGCATTTGGAACAGATTAGAATACAGACCATTGGAAGGATTTACCTTCGCAGTTACTCCTTTTAACTTTACCGCTATTGGTGGAAATTTGCCGGCTAGCATGGCTATGATGGGAAATACCGTGGTATGGAAACCTTCTTATTCTCAAATCTATTCAGCCAATGTGTTCATGCAAATACTAAAAGAGGCTGGTTTACCCGATGGTGTAATCAACCTCATTTATGTTGATGGACTAATTGCTGGAAATTATATTTTTGACCATAAAGAATTTGCCGGCATTCACTTTACAGGAAGCACCAGTGTGTTTCAAAATATGTGGAAAACGATAGGACAGAACATTCATAAGTATCGCTCATACCCAAGAATTGTGGGCGAAACTGGTGGCAAGGATTTTATCATGGTGCACAAAAGTGCTAATGCAAAAGAGGTTTCAACGGCCATCAGCAGAGGAGCATTTGAATACCAAGGTCAAAAATGTTCAGCCGCTTCACGATGTTACATTCCCTCCAACATTTGGGAAGAAGTAAAGAACTTTTTAATGAATGACGTAAAGAGTTTTAACATTGGACCAACCGAAGATTTTAGCAATTTTATTAATGCCGTAATTGACGAAAAAGCTTTTGACAGAATTGCTGGTTACATTGAAAAAGCAAGACAGAATCCATTGAACGAAATAATAGCTGGAGGCACTTATGATAAAACGAAAGGCTATTTCATTGAGCCAACGGTGATTGTCAGTAAAGACCCTTCGTCCGTCACTATGTGTGAAGAGATTTTCGGCCCCGTGGTAACAATTTATGTTTATCACGCAGAAAATTTTGAACAAACATTAGAACTAGTTGACAATACTTCGCCTTACGCATTGACCGGCTCCATTATTTCCCGCGATCGTTATGCCATTGAATTGGCCACACAAAAGCTCAGAAACTCTGCAGGCAATTTTTATATAAATGATAAATGCACGGGAGCAGTAGTGGGTCAACAGCCTTTTGGAGGGGCCAGGGGAAGTGGAACTAATGACAAGGCGGGAGCCAAAGTGAACTTACTCCGTTGGACTTCCTTGCGCACCATTAAAGAAACCTTTGTAACTCCAACTGATTATCGATACCCTTTTTTGGATAAGGATTAATAATTATAAACAAAAGGAAAAGGCCTCTCTTGCCTTTTCCTTTTACTAAACAACTATTCTTTATACCATTTTACGTTTTTTGAAAAGTACATAATCATCGAAATAACCAAGAAGAGACCTATGCTGCCAAGCAACAGTGAATAATCTTGTAATTGAATTATTACGTAGACAAAAGAGTAAAAGAAAAACAATAGGCTACTAAGTATGAGCGCTAGTTTTTTCGTCTCTAAGAAAGTTAATGAATACAGGCTTATCAATATAACTGTTGCAACACTTGATAGTACATACGCCACGTTATATCCTAAATGTTCTGACAACGAAAGCAGCAAAGTGTAATAAATTATTAGCGCAGAGCCAATTAATATGTATTGAAAGGGATGGATTCTAATCCTTTTCATTATCTCCACCATAAAGAGCGAGATAAAAGTCAGTAGTATTATTAGTTGCCCATATTTGGCGGTGCGAATGCTTTTTTGGTATTGATCAACTGGTATTAAAAGTCGAACACCAAAATTTGAATTAGATATAGTTTGATTTCCTTCAGTCCATTGCTGGGAAAAAGGGCGGTTGTAATGAAGAATATTCCACTGTGCCTTAAAACCCGTTTCTGATAGTTCGCGAGTTGTAGGAAGAAAACTTCCATCAAAACTTGGACTTGCCTAGGGTCCTTCTAAACGAATGTGGGTTGTTTTTCCTACGGGAGCAAAATATAAAAGAGAGCTGCCCCTTAATTGAAATTGTGCTTTTACTTCTTCTTTAAAATCTTCCTTTAACAGCCAAGGCAATTTTACAATAATTCCGTTTTCATTGAGCTTTTCTGGAGTTGTATTAGAATTATTTCGCTTTGAAGTATTTATGCCTAAGCTATTGGAAGGTTCGCCTGATAATTCAACTCCACCAACTAGAATAGCAGGATTCTTACTGATACCCCTCAGGTCACTTATTCCTATCAACAGTGAGGCTTCCTTCCAATGTACATCTTCCTGCGAAATACTTAATTTTTCAAAGTCGGGAGTTTTGAAAGTTGACGATAATTCTATGGTCGACTCATAAACTGCAACATCGAAAATTCCCCGATGAAGTTTTTCTGGTATAACTTTCCCGTAGGATAAAAACTTCTCTGGTAAAAAAAATGCTCTTTCTGTCCATTCCCGAATTTCAATTCCATCTTTTCCTTTGTCAATTTTCTCGCGTTTGGTAAATGGAATAACCAACACGGGGCCTGTAATATTTTGTGCGTTCGCCCATTTATCAGATACTTCATCCGTTACTGACGTTGCCCTTTGTTGCCGCTCCACCATAAGAGACTGAATCCATGACGATGGGATCAATAAAATCAGAATGAGTACCCCAATTGACATCAATTTAATTGAGATTGATTCTTTCATCCAATTGTTAAATTTTTCGAGAAGGTTGTGTGTGTTTTGTGTTTCCATAATTATAAATTTAAAAGTACTTTTGTTTTAAAAGTTAAAGGGCAAATTTTTTTAATTCTTCTGCTGTCTTATTACTTCCTCCATTCCATCGAGGTGTTTTTTAAAAGAGGCTCGCCCGCTGTCTGTAGCTTTATATCTTGTATTTGGCTTGTTGTCAATAAATGATTTGCTGACAAAGATGTATTTTTCACGCTCAAGGGTTTTCATGTTAGTTGCCAAATTTCCATCCGTAACATTCAGCAATTCTTTGAGTGTGTTAAAATCATAAGAGTCATTTGCCACCAACACAGACATAATTTGCAAACGCATTCTATGCTCCAATACCTTATCTAAATTCTCAAAAGGATTCTTCATGCTTCAT
>JANXRR010000372.1 GCA_025356795.1 Bacteroidia bacterium | reverse complement strand
CTCGATCCGGATTGATGGCGTGAGCCCCAACGGGTCGTAGCGCCTCTGCTTCGAGTTCAGAAACCTTTCCTTTCTTTTTGTAGATAGAAAGATGGTGATTATTGAGTAATGCAATTCCGGCACTATCATAGCCCCTGTATTCAAGGCGCTTTAATCCTTTAATAATTACATCTTTTGCTTGACGAAAACCAACGTACCCTACTATGCCACACATATTATTTTTTTTAATGTTAATGAAAAAATCCCAACAAGAGTAATCTTGGCGGGATTTTTAATTTCTAACGTTTGAAAACTAAACTAACTAACTAGCTCGGTGTATAAATTGAAATAAGATTCCGTACAATTATCGTCCGATTCAATAGTTTCAATTTTCTTTTCCTTGATTTTCTTCATCATGCCTTCTAAATTTTTGCTATCACTGGCAACTGAAACGGTATCTGAAAATTGAGCTGCCAACTTAACGAATCCTTCATAATCGGCACTTTTCAAATGACCTAGCATGTTATCTTCAATATCCAACATTCTTACTTTACCTAAAAGATCGCCCTTAAATTTATGTGTGAAGCTATTATCATAAATGGTAAACACCGTCTTAGTATTTTTAAACAATGGATCATTTTTATAAGTTGTTTTTAGATACAACGGAATAAAGCTTGTGATCCAATCGTTACAATGAACAATATCTGGCGACCAACCTAGTTTGCGCACAGTTTCAATAGCCCCTTTGCAAAAGAAAATGGCTCGTTCATCATTGTCTTCATAAAATCTATTTTCCTTATCGTGAAAAACAGACTTGCGGTGAAAATAATCCTCATTGTCAATAAAGTATACTTGCAATTTTGCATTAGGTATTGACGCAACTTTAATAATTAATGGCTTCTCTTCATCTCCTACCGATATATTGATTCCTGATAGCCTTACCACCTCATGTAAACGATTTTTACGTTCATTAATCAGACCAAATCTTGGCACCAGAATCCGAATTTCCATTCCTCTTTCTTGCATTGCTTGCGGCAACTTCCTTACAAAATCAGAAACTTCAGTTGTTTGTAAAAACGGATTGATTTCACTGGCTACGTAGAGAATACGAATTTTTGACATATTTTTATTTTTAAGTAAAAAGTACAGCGAAACGAGCCACAAAAGTACTCAAAATCCACCCCCTATTCAACTAAACTTCATTTGTAAATCCTATATTTGCAACCCTTTAGAAAAAAGCTCGATGGAAATTTTTAGAGAAGTCAAGCCAATAAGGGCTTTTTTAGAGCAGTTTAAAAACAAATCAATTGGTCTTGTTCCTACTATGGGTGCTTTGCACCAAGGGCATTTGGAGCTAATAAAAACTTCCAAAAAAGAGAATAATATTACGGTTGCTACCATTTATGTCAATCCCACACAATTTAATAACCCTATAGATTTAGAAAAATATCCGAGGACGATGGATCGCGATATTCTATTATTGAGTGATGCGGGTTGTGATCTTTTGTTTTGCCCTAGCAATGAAGTAATGTATGCTTTAAAAAGCTCTTTAACCTTTGATTTCGGTCAGCTTGATAAAATTTTAGAAGGTAAATTTAGAGCTGGTCATTTTAGTGGAGTGGGTTTAATAGTTTCAAAACTTTTTAACGTTATCCAGCCAACCAAAGCTTATTTTGGACAGAAGGATTATCAACAGTTTCAGATTATTTCCAACTTGGTGCAACAGCTCATGTTCAATATAGCGCTGGAATGTGTTGCAACTGTGCGCGAAAAAGATGGGTTAGCTATGTCATCTCGTAATTTAAGGCTTACTCAAGAAATGCGCGCAAGAGCATTGGTGTTATACCAATCATTAACGTTTGCCAAACAATTATTGCTTGACGGAATGGAAATGGCAATGGTAAGGGAGAAGACAATAAAACTTTTTGAGCAAAAAGAAGTGAAGCTTGAATACATTGAATTAGCAGATCGTAAAAACTTAATCCTTTTAAATTTCGTTGTCGATCCAAAAGAATCTGTATTGCTAATTTCAGGATATGTGGGTGAGGTGAGATTGATCGATAATATATTTTTAGCATGACTATTCAAGTATTAAAATCAAAAATACACCGAGTAAAAATTACTCAAGCCGAGTTGCACTATGTGGGCAGCATAACTATTGATGAAACCCTCATGGAAGCCGCCAATCTTATTGAAGGTGAAAAAGTACAGGTGGTTAATGTTAACAATGGCGAACGACTTGAAACCTATGTGATTAAAGGACACAGAAATTCAGGTATGATTTGCTTAAATGGCCCTGCCGCAAGAAAGGCTGCCGTAGGTGATATTATAATTATTATTTCTTATGCAACTATGGAGTTTGAAGAGGCCAAAATGTTTAAACCTCGTTTGGTCTTTCCTGATCCTGATAACAAGTTGAGTTGATGGATAAGAGACTTCAGGCTTTTCTTCAATTTTTGTTGATCATTTCATTAACAGCCGGATTGCTTTGGTTCTCACTCCGAGGTCTTACAACTAACAAAGATCAAAGCTCCCTCGACTTACTTTTACAAACTTGGGGCAAAGCAGACAAAGCATATTTATGGCTGATGGCATCTGTTGCTATTGCTAGTCATATATTACGTGCACAACGATGGCGCATGCTGCTGGTACCTTCTGGTAATTTTGCATCCTTTCAAAATAGTTTTCTTTCGCTTATGATTGGCTATTTGGTAAACCTTGTAGTGCCAAGAGGCGGTGAAGTGTCGCGGTGTTACAATCTTTTTAAGCTGGAGAAGATTCCAGTCGAGACTTCGTTTGGGACGGTAATCGTAGAGCGAATTGTTGATGTGATTTTACTGCTTCTCCTTTTAGTGATTTCTTTTTTTGTGGAATGGAACAAGCTCGAAAAATTCATTGGCACGCTTGATTTCTCTTCTGGCTCAGGGTTTAAAATTCCAATCTGGTTTATTATTGCTGCGATTTTGGGAATAGCAGGTTTAGTAGTATTGTTTCTTCTTCGCAAGAATGAAAAATTGAAAAAATTATTGATCGGGTTTACTGAAGGCTTGCTTTCAATTTTTAAGTTAGAGAATAAGGGCCTGTTTATTTTTTACTCTTTTTCTATTTGGGCGTTATATTTTCTGATGAGCTACTGTGTGTTAAAGGCTTTTCCTGAAACCAGCCAGCTTGGTTTTAGCGCGGTTATAAGTCTGTTTGCTGTTGGCTCTATTGCCATGGCAGTGCCGCTTCCCGGAGGAACAGGTTCTTATCACACCTTAGTGCCATTGGTTTTGGTAATGCTCTATAATTTACCCAAGCAAGATGCTATCGCGTTCACTTTTATTTTTCATGCGTGGCAAACTTTTATTATGATTGTGGTGGGTGTCTTATCTTTGTTGATTAGTTATGGTAAACTACGATGGAACTCAGCGCAAATAAAATAAAAGCATTGGCTGATGCCACTCAACAAGTGCAACGCTGG
>JANXRR010000357.1 GCA_025356795.1 Bacteroidia bacterium | reverse complement strand
AAACACCAACCGCAAAGGAAAACAAATAGGAGATTTGCTTACGATCGGACGTAGTCAGGAGACTGCGCATAGCAAAGAGAACTATGTACAAATCAAAGATTTGATGACACTATGACGTAGTCGGAGACTACGCCAAGCGGGGGTCCGAAGCGAGACTCTGCGGAGAAAAAAACGCTTATGGAAATTTAGCATTAAGACTAAGCCACAAGAATAAAAAGGAACGCGTTGCAAACGCGCTCTATCAACCTAGAGCAAACGCGCGCCAACAAGGGTAAACGTAATAAAGTAGATGCCGTTGCTCTCTTGTATCTGCTTCCATACACTCATAGTGCTAAGTTACGGATTGGACTTTGTATTATTCAATTCTCGATTACCGCAGAGTCCGAAGCGAGACTCTGCGGAGAAAAAAACCTGCTCGCCTTTGTTGGTGTTCTTCACCAACAAACCCAATCTCTCCAATCACATTTTTTCAATCTTTGTAATGAGTTAAAAATAGCCAGCTTTTTTCATTCAATTCATAATAACGTGCGCTCGAATACTTATAATCTTCTGGATATTGGCATAAACCTGCTTTTACCGGATTGCAATGTATGTACTTTAGCTTTTCACTAAACACGCTTTCCGTCCACAACTGTATACCCAATGAATTTCGCTCCCATACCTGATGCTTTCTATCTTTCGCATCCACTTTAATTTCATCTAACATGGTCGACTTTTCATTCCTCAAAATCTTTAAAATCTGTTGCCCTGTGAATTTTAGAAAATCACGTTGAACGTCATCTCGCTTGTGCGACCCAACCATTTGCCAAATCAAATGAAAATGATTCGACATGATTACGAATGCATATACCTTGATCCTTTTGGATAATGTCAAATAGGTTAAGCTATCAATTATTATGTCTTTGAATTTATCAGTTGCTAACAAGGGCTTCCATTCTAAACATGTCACCGTTAAGAATTCTGCATGTTGTGTTGGTATAGCCTCGTCCATCACTCTAAAATAATACAAATGCGGCTATCTATATCATCTTGTTTGTTGGTGAAGAACACCAACAAAGGCGAGACTAGAGCAAACGCGCGCTAACTGGGGGTGATATTACAAATTTTTTTTCTGCTCTCATTCGCGCTAACTATGGAATTATTCGTTAAAATTCTCATCGTTTAAGTCCCCTACAAAACTAGGATGACCAAAAATCCAACCCTCAATTTTTTCATCATTAATTACTCTGTACCAAATCCAAGATTTATTATTGATTAAATCAGGATGCTGAGTAGACCCCAGAAATACCAAACGACTTCTTTTTGACAAAACTTTCAATGTTTTAGATTCTTTATTAGGACTAGCTTTTAAATCAATTTCAACAGATTTTGTCTTTAATATTGGGATTGATGAAGGGTATGCTTCAGTTTCCATATATTTAACATCTGGAAAAAATTGCATATAATCTGCTACTTCTCTTGAAGCCAAAGCTAATTTTGATAATTTGCCAATTAGGCTTAACGGCCTTTTTTTCAGTATGCCTTTTGTATTTTTGAATGAAATAATAGTATCTATCTCATTAAATATCTTAATCAAACTTTCTACTCTATTAGCAAAAAGTTTCCCGTTCTGATCAAAATAATATTCTCCATAGCCATCTCTTATTCCGCCATCAGAAAATACAGGGTATTTAAGCTTTATTGGCACATGGTTACTGCTGTGCAATAGTACATAAACTGATTCTGAATAAGTATCAGGTAACATTATTGAATCAACGGTCGCTGTTAAGCATCGCTGGTCGGAAGCTTTTAATAAACTATCATAATAACTGAGTTCGTTCTTGGAATCAATTATTGACCTGTCAATTAAAACTGAGCTTTGTTTTTGTGCTTCTGCATTTTTTGAGGATGAATTACAAGCATAAAGAAAACTAATAAGTAAGATTGCAAACAATTCTTTTTCTTTCATAAATCTCAAGTTTTAAAACTGAAAATGGACGTGGGTTAAATGGCCTTCAGCTGGTGGTTGTATTACCCAAGTCAACCCATATTTTCTTGCATCCTTAATCAAATCACTAATATATGGATTATTAATATTTGCAATCTGATTGTTTATTTTACTTATATCAACTGTAGTTCCTAAATAGTGTTTAGACTTTAAGTCATGTGAGCCTCCTGCAAATTCGGAAATGTTTAGTCTATACGTCTTACTTAATCTTAAAACTGCTTTAAGCATCTTGGGGTTCAAGGTAACAGAGCCACCTGGAGCATTGCCATAATCACTTAATTCAGCTTCTTTTCCATTAGCAGTATCATGAATGTTCGCGTTCGCGTTGGCATTATCAACAGTTCCTGATTCATGCGCATAGTCAAAAGTGACACGACCCGACTTAATTAATAATTTTGCCAATTCCTGACTATTATCGGGCAGAACAAGACTACCATCATTTTTTCCTAACAACCCTTTTGGCTGATTTATCCTTTGCTCATACAAACTTGAAATAACAACTTGTGGGAATATTGGCATCCCTGCTAAAAATTCTCTCTTAGCTACAACTGTAAATTCCTTAAAAATGCCACCAAAAAAAGTATAATTCTCTCCCCCAAGCCATTTAGTAAAACCAGCTGCGGTTGCTTGAGCTTCTGTATCAAACCATTTTATTGCACCAGCTTCGTTCTCAAAAAAGTCCAAAAATGAGCCCCCATTAGGATCAACACCTATGCCTTTGTTGGTGTTGCGCGAAGGGAAGAGGTGTGGTTCACCAACAAACATTGCTAACTCCCCTTCCTTCGCGATACTAAAATAATAACTTCTTTTATCCAAGTTCATCTTGCTTGTTGGTGAACCTACGCACGTTGCCTTACACGCAACACCAACAAGGGCGAAGGGCGAGGGCGAAAGCGTCACCAACAAGCGTTATGCACTTCCAATACTCACTCCCCATGGTGCGTTAAAAATAACCAATCTTTTTCATTTTTCTCGTAAAACCTCGCACTTGAATAGTTATAATCTTCTGGCAACTTGCAAAGCCCTGCTTTCACGGGGTTGGTGTGGATGTAATCCAATTTCTGCTTAAACACAGCTGGCGACCATAACGGAACGCCAAGAGAATTGCGTTCCCATACTTGATATTTCCTGTCTTTTGCATTGACCATCAGTTCGTTCAACAACTCCGATTTTTCCCGCTTAAGGATTTTTAATACCTGTTGACTTGTAAACTTCAAGAAATCACGTTGCACATCATTTCGTTTGCGTGCTCCTGTCATTTGCCAGATCAAATGGAAATGGTTTGACATAATGACGAAAGCATATACGTTCACAAATTTTACGTTGATCAAATAAGTTAGGCTATTGGTGATGATGTCTTTGAACCTGTCTTCCTTTAAAACATGTTTCCACTCCAAACAAGTGACGGTCAAAAATTCGGCATGTTCTTTTGGTATCGCTTCATCCATGATTCCATCATATTAAACATCTTTTATCCACGTTCTCTTGCTATGCCTTTGTTGGTGTTGCGCGAAGGGAAGAGGTGTGGTTCACCAACAAACATTGCTAACTCCCTTCTTACACAATGCTAAAATAATAAAAACATCTTTATCCAAGTCCATCTTGCTTGTTGGTGAACCTACGCGCGTTGCCTTACACGCAACACCAACAAGGGCGAAGAGGTGTG
>JANXRR010000314.1 GCA_025356795.1 Bacteroidia bacterium | reverse complement strand
GGATGTTTCACTTTTCTTTCGATAGCAATGGTAATGCTTTTTGTCATTTTATTGCTAACTACCTTTCCAACTCTTTCCTTGCGAAGGTTCCTTTCAATTTCTTCCATACCTCTTACTTTTGAAGTTCTTTAACAGCCAATTCAGTCTTTAGTCTTGCTATCAACTTTCTTGTTTCCTTTATTTTCATCGGATTTTCTATTGCTGAAATCTGATGAGCAAACTCTATCTTTCTAAGAGTTTCCTGTTCCGTTCCTATTTTTTCTTGGATTTCGATTTTTGATAATCCTTTTATCTCTACGCTTTTCATGTTTTTTAATTATTCAACGTAATCTCTTCTGATCGTGAACTTTGTCTTTAGCGGAAGTTTCCCTTCGGCCAACGCTAACGCTTCTTTTGCGGTAGCAATATTTACTCCACCTGCTTCAAAAAGAATGGTGCCTGGCTTTACACAAGCCACCCAATATTCAGGAGCTCCTTTACCTTTACCCATACGAACCTCTGCTGGTTTACGTGTAATTGGCTTATCTGGGAAAATGCGAATCCAAACTTGCCCTTCGCGTTTCATCGCTCTAGTAACAGCCACACGAGCTGCTTCAAGTTGCCGAGCGGTTATCCAACCTGCTTCCATAGATTTTAAGGCGAACGATCCGAAAGCGATTGAGTGGCCTCTTGTGGCCAAACCTTTCACACGACCTTTCTGCATCTTTCTAAACTTGGTTCTCTTAGGTTGTAACATGACTTTTTATACTTTTCTATAAATTATTACCTAATTAACTATTTCTTGGGCCTCTATTAGCTACACCTCCAGACCTAGCTGGGCCACCTCCGCCACCTGAAGGGCGATTTCCACCTCTTTCATTTCCTCCTCTTCTATCGCCTCCACGATCTCCCCCTCTTTCATTTCTTGGTCCACCTGGCCTTCTATCTTGGCCACCTTGGCCACCTCCTTTGTTTTCGCCAGTGGCATTGCTCACCAGACCAACATTAGGAGATAGGTCACGTTTACCATAAATCTCACCCTTAAAGATCCAAACCTTAATACCGATCTTACCATAAACTGTTTGTGCTTCCGAGATAGCATAATCAATATCTGCGCGAAGTGTATGAAGTGGAATTCTTCCTTCCTTATATTGCTCAGAGCGAGCCATATCAGCTCCGGCTAAACGACCAGACAATTTCACTTTTATGCCCTCCGCACCAACTCTCATGGTCGAAGCAATTGCTTGCTTCATAGCTCTTCTATAAGAAATACGGGCTTCTAGCTGTTGCGCTATAGATTCACCTACTAATTTGGCATCCATCTCCGGACGTTTAATTTCAAAAATGTTAATTTGAACATCTTTGCCAGTAAGCTTCTTTAATTCTTCTTTAATTTTATCAACTTCGGTACCGCCTTTTCCAATAACAACGCCTGGACGAGCGGTATGTATTGTAAGGGTGACCCTCTTTAACGTACGTTCAATTACAACCTTTGCTATGCCGCCCTTTTGAATACGTGCATCAACATATTTTCTAATTTTTTGATCTTCAACTAATTTGTCAGAAAAATTCTTTCCTCCAAACCAACTTGAATCCCATCCACGGACGATTCCTAATCTAAATCCTATTGGATTAATTTTCTGTCCCATTATTCCTTTATTACTTTAGGTGCAACTTTTTCTTTTGCTGGCATTCTATCTACCACTAGAGTTACGTGGTTCGATCTTTTTCTCACGCGATGGGCTCTTCCTTGAGGCGCTGGTTTTAATCTTTTCAGGATTCTGCCTCCATCCACAAAAATTTCACTTACATAAAGATCAGCTTCTTCAAGCTTTACTTCAGTATTCTTTGCTTCCCAATTGCTAATGGCAGACAATAATAATTTCTCCAATTTAGCGGCAGGATGCATTGCCTCATATTTAAGGATGCTTAACGCATGACTTACCCGTTGACCTCTTATAAGATCAGCAACCAATCTCATTTTACGAGGAGATGTGGGTACATTTTTTAGATAAGCAGTAGCAGGGCCTTTTTTTGCAGCTTCTTTGATAGCCTCCAATTTGGCTCGTTTAACTACTGATCTCTTTAATTTCTTTTCTACGGTTTCCATAGTGGAATTCCTATTAACTTAGTTTTAACCCTTATTATTTCCTGAGTGCCCCTTGAATACACGTGTTGGAGCAAACTCACCTAATTTATGACCCACCATATTTTCAGTAACATACACTGGAATAAACTTATTGCCATTGTGAACGGCAAATGTAAACCCAATCAAGTCTGGTGTTATTGTTGATCTCCTTGACCAAGTTTTGATAACTGATTTTTTTCCAGATTGCTCTTGTGTCGTTACTTTCTTGGCAAGACGAGCATCTAAATACGGACCTTTTTTAATTGACCTTCCCATTATTTCTTTTTCCTAGCAATGATTAAACCATCAGAATATTTATTCGGGTGTCTTGTCTTCTTACCCTTAGATAACAATCCCTTTCTTGATCTTGGATGACCACCAGAAGCGCGACCTTCACCACCACCCATCGGGTGATCAACAGGGTTCATTGCTACCGGTCTTGTGCGAGGGCGAATACCTCGCCATCTGCTTCTTCCTGCTTTTCCAACACTTTCTGTCATGTGCTCAGGATTTGAAACTGCTCCTACGGTTGCCATGCAACGCGATAAAACATTTCTCATCTCGCCTGAGGGCATTTTCAATGTTGCATACACACCTTCGCGGGCAACCAACTGAACGAATGCACCAGCACTTCGCGAAATAGAAGCTCCCTTACCTGGCTTGATCTCAACAGCGTGAACGATAGTTCCTACTGGGATTTTCGCAAGCGGCAAAGCATTACCAACTTCTGGAGCTATATCGTCCCCTGAAATTACAGTTTGACCAACCTTAATTCCTTGCGGGGCTAAGATGTATGATTTAACTCCGTCCGCATAATATAACTTAGCGATACGAGCGGTACGAGAAGGATCATATTCGATCGATTTGACAACTGCAGGCACACCAAACTTATCGCGTTTGAAATCAATTAGTCTAAGTTTTTGTTTGTGGCCACCGCCAATGTAGCGCATGGTCATGCGGCCTTCGCTATTACGGCCACCAGTTTTCTTTAGTGTAACCAACAACGATTTTTCAGGAATTGATTCCGTTATATCATCGAATCCTGGAGACAATCTATGTCTAGTTCCAGCGGTTATCGGTTTAAGTTTCTTCAACGCCATTGCTTTACGTTATTATACGTTGCTATAAAAATCTATTACTTCTCCTGGGGCCAATGTCACGATGGCTTTCTTAATATGTGGTTTGCGGCCAGAAAGAGTTCCTGCTTTTGTGAAGCGAACTTTCTTCTTACCCATAATTGTGATCGTATTAACACTTTTTACATTCACATTGTAAAGCTTCTCAACAGCAACTTTGATTTCCACCTTATTGGCATCAAAATCAACTTCAAAACCGTATTTTCCTTTTTCGTTTAGAGCGGAAACTTTTTCAGTAACCAAGGGTCTTTTTAGAATGCTCATGGGTTTACTGTTTGTTTAGAATGTTATCGATTTTATCAATGGAGCTTTCGATCAATATAACATGATCAGCATTCATCAAATCAAACGTATTGATCTGATTTACTGTAATGATCTTCGTGTTCTGAATGTTTCTTCCTGACTTCACAAAATTTAAATTCAATTCAGGAAGCACAAAAAGGGTTTTCTTATCACCGAGAGAGAGTGAGTTTAAAAGACCTAGATATTGCTTTGTTTTTGGCTCATTAAAATTGAAGTCCTCAAGCACAGCAATTGAATTATCTTTGGCTTTATAGCTAAGTGCTGATTTTCTAGCAAGATCCTTAACTTTTTTATTTAATTTGAAAGAATAGTCACGAGGCTTAGGGCCGAAGATACGCCCACCACCTTTGAACTGAGGATTTTTGATGTTACCAGCACGGGCACCGCCAGTTCCTTTTTGCTTTTTTAACTTCTTTGAGGAACCAGAAATTTCATTTCTTTGCTTGGACTTGTGAGTACCTTGGCGCTGGTTAGCGAGGTAGCTCTTTACATCCAACCAAATTGCATGATCATTAGGTTCAATACCGAATACATCTGCAGAAAGCGTAATGTTTCTGCCTGTACTTTGGCCATTTTGTTTTACAACTGCTAAGTCCATCACTTTTGGAGAATTATCGTTGAGTTCTTTGCTCCAGGAACGGAGCCACTTACTAAAATCAGATTTTGTTCTGCCATAATCTTAACAACTTTAAGATTGGCAAGCTTTACACGATCACCGCCCATACGGCCAGGAAGGCGCTTACCTTTTATTACGCGTGAAGCAAAGGATGCATTACCCATAGAACCAGGCGCTCGAAGTCTATTATGCTGACCATGTGTTTGTCCACCAACACCCGCAAACCCATACCGTTTAACAACGCCTTGAAACCCCTTACCTTTTGAAGTTCCAACTGCGGCTACAACATCACCTTCCACAAACACATCAGAGATTCTTACTTCTTTACCAAGCTCTGCAATTGAATCAAATTGGGCTCCAAAGTCTCTAAACTCAACAAGATGCCGCTTCGAAGTTGTAGTTGCTTTTTTGAAATGACCTTGAAGTGCTTTCGAGGTATTTTTATCTTTTTTTTCACCAAAGGCTAATTGTAGTGCTTTGTAACCGTCTGTTTCTTTGCTCTTCACTTGTGTGACCACACACGGCCCTGCCTCTATGACTGTAACCGCGATACTTTGGCCTTCTGAACCAAAGATGCTTGTCATTCCTATTTTACGTCCTATTATTCCGAGCATGATTAAAAGCGTTTTGCTTGTTTTTACTACTGATTACGGGGTTTCTCCCGCAAAAAGGACTGCAAAGATAGGAACAGTTATTTAGTTACCAAGCGCGACTTTCAAAAAATGTAAGGTTTTATGGATTTTCTAAGAAACTCATTATATATTCGGTTATTACTACTTGAAAATCAATTGGTTATATAATAATTTAAAATTTAAAATAAAGTTTTACCTTTTACTTTTGGCGGCCAGTCTTTGCAGAAATTGAATTAAATGCCATCCTTACATAAAAAAAGTGCGCAAGTCCACTTCCAACAGTTTACTAATTCTCGGACTCTTTTTAGTCCTCTTATTCCTTTTGAATATCTCCACAGGGAGTGTCAATATTTCCATTAGTGAAATTATTGCATCGCTCCTTGGCTATTCAAAGGACTCCATTGGGTCTCAAATAGTGTGGGACTTTAGATTGCCCAAAGCAGCTACCTGCATTTTAGCTGGAGCTGGTCTTGGAGCTGGGGGTTTAATGATGCAAACTTTTTTCAGAAATCCGCTGGCTGGCCCTGATGTACTGGGTCTAAGTTCAGGCGCAAGTTTGATGGTAGCCATTACCATACTTGCCCAATCTGCGTTGCCATTTTGGGCGAGCGGTATAAATCAATGGGCAGTTGCGATTGCTTCAAGTGGGGGGGCTAGCCTGGTTTTTTTTATAGTTATTGCCGCTGCACAAAAACTTAAGGATAATAGTTCGTTACTCATTATAGGCATGATGGTGGCCGCCTTTGCAAGTTCATTGGTAAGCGTGATGCAATTTCTAAGCAAGGCAGAGGACTTGCAGGCATTTATGATTTGGACCTTAGGAAGCGCAGGTGCAACCAGTTGGCGGGAGATTCAGATTATGACCGTGATAGTTTTTATTGGTTTAGCCATTTCATCTATTTGTGTGAAAGCTCTCAATAGTTGGTTTATGGGAGAACAGTATTCTAAAAGTATTGGCGTGAATATCAAAAGAGCAAGATTTTGGATCGTATTTTCTACTTGTTTGATGGTTGGCAGTATCACTGCTTTCTGTGGGCCTATAGCTTTTGTGGGGTTGGCTGTTCCGCATTTGGTAAAATTGTTAATTCCCACCAATAATCACAAAATACTTTTGCCAGCGGTTTCATTAGGAGGCTCTATCTTACTTTTAGCGTGCGACACCCTTGCGCAGCTCCCAGGAAGCACACAAATTTTACCATTGAATGCCGTAACTTCATTTATTGGAGCGCCTGTTTTGATTTGGGTAGTACTTAGAAACAAACGCAAGTTCTTGAACTCCAGATGAGGGAACAATACACTTTCATTAAAATGGATCAACTGGTTCTTGGTTACTCGCCTACTGAGAATAACATACTATTCAAAAATATCAATCTATGCCTGAAAGGAGGTCAATTAGTTTGCTTTATGGGATCTAATGGCATCGGCAAATCCACTTTAATAAGAACGCTTGCAGGTCTTCAAAAACCTGTATCTGGAAAAATATCTTATCCTGAAAAAGAACCAGGAGTGGAAATAGAAAAATGGGTTTCTCTTGTACTTACTGAACGAATCACGGTGTCGAATATGACCGTTTATGAGCTGGTAAGCTTTGGGCGATATCCTTATTTATTTTGGGATCTTAAACTTTCGGCAGAAGATAAAAAAATTATTGGCGAGGCAATCATCTCAACAGGGATTGGATCAATTATTAATAAGAAGGTTGATGAGCTAAGCGATGGCCAAATGCAGCTGGCATTGATAGCGCGTGCGCTTGCACAAAATACACCTGTTCTTTTATTAGATGAACCTACCGCCCATCTTGACTTAAACAACCGCGTTGAAATTATGAGGCTTTTGCGGAATGTTGCCCGCACTATGAACAAAGCCATTCTTGTTGCCACTCATGAGCTGGATTTGGCCTTACAAACAGCCGATGTTCTGTGGCTTGCTTCCTCTCAAAAATCAATTGAAGTGGGCATTCCTGAAGACCTTGTGCTCAACGGCACTCTTCACAAAATATTTGACTTGAAAGGATTTGACTTGAAAACCGGAAAAATAAATCATGAACCTTTTAGAAAGACAGAAATAAATTTAATTGGAAATGGCGATGAATTAATCTGGACCAAAAATGCATTAGATCGCGAAGGTTATTCGATTGACAAAAACGCTTCAACAACAGTAGAGCTCATTCATAATGAAAAAAAAATGGGATGGCTTATCACCACCCCGATTTTTACTAAACAAGCTAATTCTATTCAAGAACTTCTAGATAAACTCAGCACAAGTATTGAGTTATCGTAAGAAGTTAAAACTCTTCGAGTTCACGATTTCAAATAAAACTTAGGAGGCGCGCCCCATTAATCTTTGTAATTCTAAACTCTTTCCACACCAATTCCTGATTTATCAGAACAGCTCATAATGCCATCTTTCAATATAAATCCACCCTTTACAATATCTTTTGCAAGGTCAAGACTCCCATCGAGATCAATGTATTTTGTATTGCTGCAAGCAAAAGCAACGTGAAGGGCTGCTGTAATACTGATTATACTTTCGTCATTACAACCCCAAAAAAGATCTACGCCTTCAGTCAAGCCAATATCCGCAATTTTTAACCCTTGATTTATGCCTCCGCACTTCATCAACTTAATATTAAAAATGCCCACCGCCCGAGTGGGTTTTATCAATTTCAGTGCATCGATAGTCGTTAGTAAAGATTCATCGGCAGCTACCACAGCTTTCACTTCTTCGGGCAATCTTCTTAAGTCATCAATTGCCTTGGCCGGAAGCGGCTGCTCAATCAATTCAAGATTTAGGTCTTTAGTTTTATGATATAATTCAACAGTTTTTTCAACAGTATATCCTTGGTTGGCATCAATGCGGATCATAAAACGGTTGCCAAACTTCTCACGAAGCTTCACCAGTCGTTCAATGTCTTCATCAACATCTTTTCCTATTTTAATTTTTAGTGCCTTAAAGCCGAGCTTTCCATATTCTTCTGCTTCTTTCAATGTCTCTTCCACGTTCTTAATACCAATAGTATTTGAGGTTGCCATCGATTTGATTTTCTGACCCAGATATTTTACCAGCGGAATGTTAAGATGCTTGGTGAAGGCATCGTGAAATGCTATATCAATTGCTGTGCGGGCCGCAGGAGTTGTGGGAAATTTCTGCCATATTTCAAAAAGCAGTTGATTGAGTTCTAAAATATTCCTACCCAATAAAAACTCGAGGTTCGCTTCACTCAGCGAAGCAAGTGTTTGTGATAGATGTTCGCCAGTGACATATTCACTAGGGCTTGCAGCACCAATACCTGTAATTCCATTTTCAAGGGTAACCTCAACAAAAGCATTAAGAACCTGATCAACAGTTTTAAAAGCGATGGTGTAAGGTTTTGTATTGCCAAGATCGGCAGACCAAACTTTGATTGATTTTATTTTCATGATTTGAAGTTAGAAAAACTAGATAAGAGAGATTTTAAATTTACTGATCATTTTTTTAAACACTTCTGCCAGCCTATCAACACCATCTTCGAGGGGAAGAACTACTGGTATACCCAACTCTTTTTCCTGTTCGGCTGCATAAGTTCGAGCATCTACTTCTTTCATTTTCATTGTGTTTACAGTGAGAGCTACTGTTGGTGCACCGTATTGCTTTATCAAACTTATTTCATCTTTAATGGATGGAATGTAGGAGGGGTAATCTTCCAAGCCTTT
>JANXRR010000285.1 GCA_025356795.1 Bacteroidia bacterium | reverse complement strand
ACAAGCCCAGCATCGCTTTTTTTGTGTTTCTCATTAACAAAAAAAGTTTAGTGAAACCACTTTCACTAAACTCTTTGTAACTAGATGACTATCAATGTCCCCAGAGGGGTGTCACCAACTATTTTTCAGTAATATGCCTTTATATTTTGACGATGCGCAAAAGAATTAATGGTATCAGGTTTAGTGACAGTTGATTCGGATTTTTTTTCTACTGAGCTTATTCAAGCACAAAAAAAGAGGTTTACACAAGCTTTAATCCTGACTGCACTTTAATATTGCACAACATCACCTATTTAAGCTGCTTATAAAAGTAAAGTTGATATTCGGGCAATAGCTCAGGATGGACTATTTTAACAAGATCTTTTAAAATCAGGTCGGGCCTTAGGTAACCTAGCTCTAAAAACTCACTGCCACCTTTTGCTCCTTTGCGTGCATTGTATGAAAACACAGTTCCTTTTTTAAATGGACTGAATTTTGAATATCGTACTTCGGAGGCTTTGATCTCTGCCAATGATTCATAAGAACCAACGCCAATCCAAACGTCAGCATTATGAGCTTTTTGGTAAACAGATTCAAAACTCAATTCAAGAAAACCGTTTGATTCATTATCACCCCATAGGTAGTTGCTGCCAGCGTCTGTTAATAATTTGCTTGCATAATTTTTTCCTCCGGGTAAATACCACGTATCACCATAGACAATACCACTCATAACACGTGGTTTTATAATACTTTTTTCGGCCAACTGTTGGGTCTCTAAATACTCTTTTTCAATAAATCTAAAAACAGAATCCGCTTCTTTTTCTTTATTGAAGAACAGAGCCATAAACTTGATCCACTCTGCTCTACCTAATGGATGCTTCTCTAAATATTCAGCGTTGATGATCACAGGCATACCTAACTCTTGTATTTTTTTTAATTGACCAAGGTCATTACTCATAGTATATCCCATTACTGCGGAAGGCTTCAGTGCAATCAATTGTTCAATATTCATCCCTTTGTCAATGCCTAAATCCACAACCTTTCCTGAATCAATTCTACTTCTCATTACAAAAGAGCTGATGTAATCTGTAGTTGGAAATCCTATTAGCTTTTGGGTCAATCCAAGGTAATCTAGCAAGGGAACGTGAGTAGTAGAGGTACAAACTATGTTTTTGAGCGGAACCCTTATAATGGTTATCTCCTTATCATTCATGGGTGTTTTAAGACTATCGGAAATCAATAAATATTTATAACCTTTAGTAGCGCCCTGATAAGGATACGTTATCTCTACTAACGTACCAGCCTCATTCTTTTTCACAGTAAAGCCTGTTGCGTATTTAGGTTTATAAAAAGAAGAATCACGATGGCTTACAAGCTCTTGCTTTTTTGTGGAGGTACAGCTGATAAATTGAACACAGAGATAAAGTAGAATTAAGATAGAATTGGCTCGCATAGGTAATGTATTTGAAGGCGAAGTTAGCAAACAACAAGTTTAAGAAAAGAGGTAGTACAAACTTAAAAACCTAATGTAAAATAATTTTTCTTATGTTTGCATCGGATTTTTGGTTTCAGCACAGCTTCAACTTTGCTGAATTAAAAGGGAATATCGGTGTCTTTCGCAAGAATTAAATCCGAAGCTGTCCCCGCAACTGTGATCCCAATTCCATGCAAATGGAAATATGCTTTTGCAACATAAGCCATTGTTCTGATTAGTTAGGATGAGAAGGCGCAAGAGTAGGGAAAGCCAGGAGACCTGCCATGAGTTCATAAGATAAAAGCTTTCGGGTGAAAAGCTGGAGTTGTACAGAGCAACTTGGTTGCTATTATTACAAATCTAGGTTTGCATCTGCCGCAGTTTAATAAGCTATATGCGCACAGGTATTTTGTTTTGTTGGATGTTCTTTGTCTTTGCCACCTGTTGGGCACAAGTGAAGGATTCTATTGTACTCAAGGAGGTAACAGTTTTTGGTTTGCCCGAAGAGAGGTATCTGGCGGGTTCGGAAATAACACGTGTAGATTCATCGCTGCAGGCAAGAGAGAATTCACGTCACCTCGCAGAAGTACTGTCCATGCAGTTGCCGATTTATTTTAGAAGCTATGGCAACGGTATGTTATCAAGTATTACTATGCGGGGCACATCGCCACAACATACATCGGTATTGTGGAACGGTATTCCCA
>JANXRR010000156.1 GCA_025356795.1 Bacteroidia bacterium | reverse complement strand
CAAGTCGATTGAATTTATTGGTCGACACATCGGCCAGGGCCTGTTTATTTATCAGAATCATGCCTAGGTTAGATCGTGCGAAAAGTTTTCGTTGAATGGCCGCTACCGAATAGTTGATGGAGGGCAAGCCAATAGAATTATCTTTTGCTGCTTGCATTGTTAGAAAACCTACACGCCAGTTGTTATCAATCTTTCCGCTTAGGCGCGCACCTGCGTAAATTCTGTTCTCTATATTTTGGCCTGTACTGACATCTTTGGTAACGCCTATTCTTCTGCTAAAGAAAGGCCTCGAATTACCGCTGCCAAAATTAGCAAACAGATCTGCGTTCTCTAAAAAAAACTGCCTTTTCTCTGGGTAGAAATTCTCGAATCTGTTGAGATTGGTTATTTGTTGATCTACCTCTACTTGAGAGAAGTCGGGGTTAATGGTAAGGTCAAGATTCAATGCAGGGCCAAGGGCAATTTTAGCATCGCCACCAATGGAAGGATCTGTGCTTGCGGCTTTACTTTCTTGAAAGTTATGCTCATTTCTAATGGCTGAATAGGGGATAACAGAAATGTTTGAACCCGGATGTTTAAGTGGCTGATCCCAATTCAATTGGCGTAAGGATACCAGATTGATCAAGTTATACGCTCGTGAAATGGGCGACCAAGTAGATTGTTCCGTTTCGTGGGTATCGTTGCGATAGAAGTTGACATTCCAAGCACTTAACCCTTCCTTATAACGTATGGTTTTAAACGGGATTGCAAATTCACAAACCCAACTATCTTCCAATACTTTGGCTTCTGAATACCATTTATTGTCCCAACTCAAACTAAGGTCCTCAGAGGCAATACCCCCTCGTGATACCAGCCCCTCGCGCTGCACACCAAAGGGATTAATGCCAAATGAAAACGCATTTGTTTTATCCTGATAAGTATCTAGCACAACCACAAAACTATCAAAGGCTTGGCCACGGAAATCTCTTCTGAGCGAAGGGGTCACATATTTTCTTGGCCGGTTATTGTGCATTATCGCAAACACATAAATAAAGTTATCATCATAGGCCATTCTCACTTCAGTTTGGGCTTTTGCCAGTGAAGAATCAAATGGAAAAAACTGCTTGAACTGGGAGGCCACTTCTGCGGTTTTCCAATCTTCTTCCTTCATTTCGGCATCTATGATTATAGCACCCGTTGCCTTTTTTATGCTAAGGCCTGGCAATTGAGCCATGCAAAAGTTAGAGCTAAACAGGAAGAACAACAATACGCGTTTCAAGCAGACGAATTTTGTTGCAAACATAAAATATTAACAACTATGTGTTGCAAAATTTGGATGGACGGGAGAATGAGCTTTTATCGGTCAAGGTAAAATTCGTTTGTTAACGATTGATACGACCGTGACCAAGTATCTCCTTCATCGTATAAAATAATGGAATCCTGCATGAGCGGTTGCAGGGTAAAAGAGAATTCCATCAGCCATCGCTCCTGTGGTTTTTCCTTACGGGAATAAAACGCTGTCTTGCAATTGAGGTAAAGCCCAAACTCAACTGCCAACCTTTGAAAACCATCCCCTTCAAATGTGGGTAATATGAGGCAGAATTTGCCTGTAGGCTTTAACAACAGCGCAGTGGCGGCCAGCAATTCATGGTGCGTTAACAAATGCGTGTGTCGGGCCGTGGTTCTTTTTAGGGATGGCGCAGGAAAGCTATTGATGAAAAAAGGGGGATTGGTAACAATAAGATCATATTGCTGAGCGGCACCAAATGCTTGAAGGGGTGAATGATAAGCCATAACTCTTAAACTCCAAGGCGATTGTAGAAAATTATATTTTGCTTGCTGATAGTCTGCGGCTTCAATTTCAATGGCATCTATTGTAGTATTGCTGCTTGTGCGTTGTGCTAGCATAAGAGCAACTACACCCGAGCCTGTGCCAATGTCAAGAATGGAAGTTGCGTTTTCAACATCCGCCCATGCGCCCAACAACACGGCATCGGTTCCTACTTTCAGTGAGCAGTTGCTATCGTCAACACTAAATTGCTTGAAACGAAATGGATGCCTTTGTCGAATCACAGACATAGCACGAAAATAAGGAATTTAGAGTGATCTGCGGAATTTTATTGTGCCTT
>JANXRR010000228.1 GCA_025356795.1 Bacteroidia bacterium | reverse complement strand
GAAAAGTTGGGGAACACATCTTTAATTTTTTTACCTGTCTTGGCCACAATCCGATCGAAATACATTTGCGCCCAAGGCGGTATGCCCGAGATCAAGGTCATATCGGCAGCTATGGTTTCGTCAATTATTTTGTCCAGTTTTGTCTCCCAATCGTCAATACAATTGGTAGCGTAAGTTGGCTTCTGGTTAGTGCGCAAGTAACTTGGTACATGATGATTGACAATACCCGAAAGGCGTCCCGTTTTTATTCCGGCTTTTTCATCTAACTCAGGGCTTCCCGAGAGGAAAATCAATCCGCCATCCAGAAAGGCACCATTGCCTGTTTCGTGAATATAACTTAGCAACGCATTGCGTGCGCTGTTAATGTGGTTGGGTACAGACTCTTTGGTGATGGGAATGTATTTTGTGCCAGAGGTTGTGCCAGAAGTCTTGGCGAAATACTCAGGCTTGCCTTTCCATAAAATATCAGGTTGGCCATGCAGCACTTTTTCGATGTAAGGCTTTAACGCTTCGTAATCGCGCACGGGCACACGTTGCTTGAAGTCTTCGTATGTTTTTATGTTGGCAAAATCGTGGTCTTTGCCAAACACAGTTGGCGTGGCCGATTCAATCAAATTCAAAAATGTTTTCCGTTGATACGCTGCTCCATTGAGCGACCATTGACTGGTTTGGTTGGCAATGTAAGCGGCAAAAGGTTTAGCAAGAACAGAGCGGATTCCCATAGATGCAAAGGTAAACTTAATTCAAAATTGGGATCAATTTAAAATTGCCATAATTTTGGGTAAGGGTAGGTTTTGGGTGACCTTTATAGAATCGAACATAGACCAAACCCTATATACAACTTACATGATCGCTGTCTGAAATTATTTTTGCCCTTCTTGGCGAGATATAAACACAATACTAATAAGTACGTCATCTTTTGATAGTTCTGCCATTTTTTCAGATTTACTTTTTGGGATGGTTTTTGTTTGTAGTCACAACTTTGCGATAAGAAACTCGTTTCTGTTTTTTGCATGTAAAAGTCTATTGTCTTTATATTAATTATTAATTACTAACTAATGAAGACTCTTCAAACTATCGTTATTGCCTTTATTGCTGGCGTGGCCGGAGCCTACAGTCTGTTTTACTTTCAATCGAAAAAGGCCGCGCCACAAGAAACCAATAAATACGTAACCGATTACCAGCCTACTGGAGATTTTAAGACTACGGTTGTTGCGCCTTCGTGCGCCCCTCTTGCAGACAATGTTGACTTCAGCAATGCCGCTTCTAAAACCACTCCCAGTGTTGTTTACATTAACAGCATATCACAAAGCGGAACCTCCTTTTCTTATTGGGATTTGATGTTTGGCGGTGGGGGTACTCAGCAAACTCAAGTTAGTTCAGGTTCGGGGGTCATCTTTTCTCAGGATGGATATATAGTTACCAACAACCACGTGGTTGAATCGGCAGAGAAAATCCAAGTGATTTTCAACAAAAAATCGTATGATGCAGAGTTGATTGGCACAGATCCAAGCACAGATTTAGCCGTTCTTAAAATAAAAGAATCTACTCTTCCTGCAATTGCTTTGGGTAGTTCCAAAAATTTATCGGTGGGCGAATGGGTAGTGGCGGTGGGTAATCCGTTCTCTCTTTCATCTACTGTAACAGTGGGCATTGTAAGTGCAAAAGGCAGAAGAATAAATATTGTAGAAGATAAATTCCCCATCGAATCATTTATACAAACCGATGCGGCTATTAATCCTGGAAACAGTGGTGGTGCCTTGGTAAACAAAAATGGTGAATTGGTGGGAATCAACACTGCTATACTTTCCCGCACGGGCTCTTATACGGGCTATGCTTTTGCGGTTCCTGTTGACATTGCCAAAAAAGTGGTTGGCGATATAATCAAATACGGCATTGTACAAAAATCCTTTCTTGGTGCTGAAATAACCGAATACGATTTTCAAAATGAAGCGAAGTATAATCTTGCCGCTACTTCCAATAACTTTAATGGCGTATTGGTGGAAGATGTTTCTAAAGCTATAAGCGCAGCTAAAAATTCTGGATTAAAACCGTTGGACATCATAACCAAAATTGATACTGATGAAATCAATTCGAAGAGTGCCTTTGAGGAAGAGATTAGTTATCACTCACCTGGCGATGTAATAAACATCACTTACTTGCGTGATGGAAAACCACATACAGTTGCCTTAACTCTGCTCAATAAAAATGGAGACACCAAACTTATCAAACGCAAGTTTTTTGATGGTGGTGTGATTGGTGCAACCCTCGAAGAAGTTGATTTTGGTGTAAAAGCTTTTAAAATAAAAGATGGCCTTTTCAAAAAATTAGGCGTGCCTGAAAATTATACGATTGTGTATATCAACAGGCAGAGGGTAAAAAATCCACAGGATGTGATTGAATTCTTTACCAGCTACAAAGGCAATGTATTTATTCAAGGTATAAATAGCAGCAAGCAGGAAATACCATTTTCATTTTATTTGCAACAGTAATAAATTTCCAAATGGTTAGAACTTTTTGAGGGTGCCACAAATTAAGAAGCAACTCTTAATTTAAGTCTCTTGCTCAATTCGTCAACAGAATTTTTGAAATTGGCATCGGTTTTCATCATGTCTTCAACCGATTCAAGTGCGTGGATTACCGTGCTATGGTCGCGGCCGCCAAAG
>JANXRR010000151.1 GCA_025356795.1 Bacteroidia bacterium | reverse complement strand
TTCTCTACCAGTTAGCTCCGGATGAAATCCTGTTCCTACTTCGAGCAAACTCGCAATTCTTCCCCGACTAATAATCTTACCAGCACTGGGTGGTGTAATCTTTGAAAGTATTTTTAAGAGAGTAGATTTACCAGCACCGTTTTTTCCGATGATACCAATCGATTCGCCTGGCATTACGTCAAAGCTAATATCCTTCAATGCCCAGAAATCTTCCTGCGTTTGTTTCGATTTAAATTTTACAATATCGGTTAGTTTATCGCGAAGACTTAAATAGGGAGAGCCTTCATGACTTATGCTGAACCTCTTGGATACGGACTGAATCTCTAAAATCGGTTTCATATCACGCTAAGTCTGCGAAGTACATTTCGGTTTTTCTGAAATAGGCCAACCCAATAAAGAAAAATAAAACGCCAGAAGAGAGGCTAATCCAAACAAGAGATGGATCAGACAGTTGCTGCATCATAGGTAATCTGAACAAAGTAATGGCAGCGTACATGGGGTTAATGGCCAATACATATTTTACCCACACCTGAGAGACCATTGAAACGGGATAGATGACAGGTGTTACGAACAAGAGCGCCTGCACCATAAAGGGAATTACATACCGGAAGTCCCGGTACTTTACATTGAGAGCAGCCAGCAGACATCCAGGTCCGAAAGTGCTTATAACGGTGATGATCAAACCTAGTGGCCAAAAGAGAAAAGCCTGTCCAATATTTACTGGTTGATGAAAAGCAAGGAGCAGTACGATAAAAACAAGAAAGGCAATAAAGAAATCAAACACGGCTACGAAGATGGATGATACCGGAATTATTAATCTTGGAAAATAAATTTTCTTAATGATTTGAGCATTGCTCACCATACTGTTTCCTGCGTTGGTAATTCCAGAAGAAAAGACAGTCCATAGGATTAGGCCTGAAAAAGCAAAGACAGGGTAATCCATAGTACCAGGCTGAATCTTCAAGGTCTTTCCCATAAAAAAGGTAAAGATGGCCATCATGATTAAGGGTTGAAGAACAGCCCATAAAAAGCCCAATGCCGTTTGCTTATACTTTACTTTTACATCTCGCCAAGTAAAAAAATAAAAGAGCTCTTTGTACTCAAATAGTTCCTTCAAATTCAGGCTAAAGGCTACTTTGGGCTTTATTTCAAAGTAGTATTCATTGTTTTCCGGCAATTTCATGGAAGCCCGTTCAGATAGTTGACGCAAAAATGCATAAAAATAAAATAACCTCTTCTTTATTTGTCAGGGATGTTTACTGCCTTGTTTCGCTATGGAAAATAAATTTGTGGCAATCTTATAGATAAGCCTGCTTCATATCATAATGCGATTTGTTCCCATCAAAAAAAATAATGCATCTTTGAGGCTATTTTCAAAAAACGAATCAAAGAAGTTAAATCAATGGCAAAGATTATAGTCACGGGGGTTGCTGGGTTTATAGGATCAAATTTAGCCGCGCGTTTAATCAAAGATCAACATCAGGTTGTTGGTATCGATAACCTTTCTTACGGACTTTCAAGGAACATTCAGACCTTATCGCAAAGCAAGGATTTTACGTTCATTCATGGCGACTTAAACAATCCCTTTATTTTGACTGAACATCGTGCTGATGTTATCGTGCACCTTGCCTCTCAAAAAATACCACGTTATACAAATGCTTTAAGAACATTAGAGGAAAATCATTCTATTTTAAAGAATGTGCTTGACAAATGCGTGATTGATGGAAGCAAGTTAGTGTACGCATCTACATCGGATGTCTACGGAAAAAATCCAAACTTACCTTTTCATGAAGATTCTGATTTGTGCATTGGTCCCACAACGGTGAAGCGATGGGCATATGCTGTTTCGAAAATACATGGAGAACAGTTGATCCAGGCGTTCAGCGATCAATATAAAATAGATTACACCATCTGTCGTTTTTTTGGATCATTTGGTCCGCATCAAAACTTAACCTGGTGGGGAGGCCCTCAATCTCTTTTTATTTCTAACTCATTGAATAAAACTCCGATTGAAATACATGGCGATGGAACACAAAGACGCACATTCACTTTTATTGAAGATACAGTCGAAGGACTTCAGCATTGTACATTACATAAAAACGCATCGCGCGAAATCTTTAACGTAGCAGGTCCAGTTGAAAATGAAATCACAATTAAAGACCTAGCCACTACCATTTGGTTGATGATTAATCCGAATACTGAACCTCTTCTTGAATTTAAACCATATGCCGCCTTTGGTAAATATGAAGATGTGTTAAGAAGAGTTCCAGACAACGCTAAGATTTCTAAAATGCTGGGTTTTATTCCAAAAGTCAGTTTAAAGGAAGGGTTGCTCAGAACAATTGAATGGCAGCGAAACCTCGGTCAATAATACAATGCTCTATATTCTCATACCGACTTTCAACGAAGAGCAGAATGTTCCGAAATTGGCTGCCACTTTAAATGAGTTGGTTGGTGGTAGCGATTATCAAATTATTATTGTTGACGATTGCTCTTCTGATGATACGCTGAATGCTCTTCGGTCAGCCTTGCCATCATCGAATTTAGCATTCATAAAAAAAGAAGTAAACAAAGGACCGGGTGATTCCTTCTTACTTGGCTTTGAAGAAATATTAAAAAAATCAGAAAGCGACAACGACACGGTATTGACTTTTGAAGCAGACAATACAGTTTCGGTTGATGATCTTAAATTGCTAGTAAAAATTGCTACACTTGATTTTCAGCTTGTCCTAGCTTCACCTTATGCTCAAGGTGGCGGATTTCAAAACACAAATTTCTTGCGCAAGATCTTATCATTTGCAGCCAACTTATTAATGCGTTTTCTTTTCGATATTAAAGTGCTTACACTAAGTTCTTTTGTTAGAGCTTATCGGGTTGGGCTTTTAAGAAAAATTAAAGCAAAATACCCTGTTATGATTGAAAGCCCTGGATTTTTCTCCATGGCCGAGATTACCTTAAAGGCAGTGAAGTGTGAAGCCCGAATTATTGAAGTTCCTGTTGTTGTTCAGTCAAAAGAACGGATCGGAAAATCAAAAATGAGAATTATCAAAACGTCAATCGAGTATATTCGCATGTTGCTAAAAATACGATTGTGATTGAAAAGCTAAAACTCTTTTATCAGAACGAGAGATTTCCGTTTATCGTCATTGCAGCGCTGGGCTTAATTGCCTGGTTAAATCCCAGTACATTTCTGTGGCGTGATGATTGGCTTTACCTTTCGTTCTATTATGCAGGTAATTATGATTTGTTCAATGGTCATTTAGCTTCGGAGATTAAGCCGCTGTTTCAATATATTTTATTTGCTGAGTTTTATATTGCGGGTTTACACTTCGCGTTTTATCAGATTGGTAATGTCGTTGTACTGATATTGAGTGCCTTTTGTTTCTTTTCAATAGCAACATCATTCCATATTCATCGGAATGTTGCTTTGTTCTGTTCGTTACTCTTGTTAGTGCATCCCGTAAACTTTGTGAATGCTTTTTGGATATTCCAGCAGTGCGAACTACTTCACATTCTTTTCTTATTATTAAGCATCCTTTACTTTAAAAAGTATCTGAACGATAGTAAAACCCTCAACCTTCTATTGTTTGGTTTCTTCCTTCTGATTCAAAATTACTTTTTCCCCAATGGAATTTTCTTTCCAATTCTATTCTTGTTTGCTTATCTACTAATGAAACCAAAAGGTTCTGTGGATAAGAAGTTTATTTTCGTTGTTATCTTGATCTTTGGATTACATATTTCTCACGCGTTGTATGTTCAAACCAAAATGGTTATTGGAGAAGGTGTAATGAGCAATGTTTTCGATAAGCTTGATTACTTTCTTAAGCTGCTTGCAACTTCTCTTTACAGAATTGCAATTCCAAACTTTTCACCGCGGTCGTCAATCGTTTTAAACTTTCTTCCTTTGGTTGCGATGATCACTGGGATGGTAATGGCGTTTAAAGCCATTGGTGATAAACAGAAAAGAAGTGCAATCCTGCTTGGCGCATTGGGACTGATTTTCTCGTCCATCGTATTAGTCATCACTCGCTACACCCAACCCGAAATCCACTATTATTATTCCGCACTTCATTTTCCTTTTTACTTCCTAATTATAGCGGTACTTATTGATCATTATGTTGTGTTTAAGAAGATTTATTTAATGATTGGATCAGTTATTATTTTATCCGGCTTTGAGTTTTTGGATTTTAGAGGAAAAAATATTTTTGCATTTCGGAATAATAGCAATAGACAACTGATGGAATTAGGTTTGACTTCTAGTCAGTATGTTCCATTTGATGACCCTTGTTTTCTTATCGATGGCTATTTTGGTATTGATAATTATCCTGAATCAGAGTCGGCCGTAATTTTATATAGATCATTATTGCCGGAGAATAAATTAATTGAAGGAAAGAAAGATTAACTTCAGTAATGAGTAAATACTTGCTTTTTGTTGTTCCGTATCCAATGGGAGAGTCACCCTCTCAGCGATTTCGTTTTGAACAATACCTTGGGATACTGCAAGCAAAGAGTTATCGTTTTCGAATTTGTTCTTTTTGGTCTTTGCCTGCCTGGAGAATACTGTATAAGAGTGGGAATCAATTAACAAAAGTAATTGCCCTTTTATCCGGCTTCTTGAAAAGATTTTTTCAATTGCTATTTATTGTTCCAACAGCAGATTTTGTATTCATTCACCGCGAAGCTACCCCCATTGGACCACCATGGTTTGAGTGGGTTACAGCAAAAGTGTTTCGAAAGAAAATAGTGTATGATTTTGATGATGCTATTTGGCTGACCAATACCAGCAAGGAAAATAATCTCGTTTCTAAATTAAAGTGGCACTCAAAAATAAGTGCTGTTTGTAAGTGGAGTTATGCTGTAAGTTGTGGAAACCAATACCTGTGTGATTATGCAAAACAATTTAATAGTCGAGTCATTGTGAATCCGACAACCATCGATGCGGAACAACTTCACAATCCTTCACTCTATCCGAACAAAGAAACTTCAAAGCATTTTACGATTGGCTGGACGGGCACGCACTCTACTTTGAAATACGTTGACTTTATAGTTCCTGCCATTCAATCATTGGAAAAGAAATTTGGTCAATTAAAGTTCACAGTCATTGCCGATAAAAAACCTGCATTTGAATTATCAGCTCTTTATTTTGTTCAATGGTCAAAGGAAAATGAGATTCAGGATTTAATGCAATTTGATATTGGCCTTATGCCACTCACAGATGATATCTGGGCAAAAGGTAAGTGTGGTTTTAAGGCACTTCAATATATGGCACTGGGCATTCCTGCGCTCGCTTCACCGGTTGGTGTCAACTCCATTATTATTGATGATGGAACAAATGGTTTCTTGTGCAATTCATTAGTGCAATGGGAGGAGAGTATTCAAAAATTACTTGAAGATCCAGAGTTACGAAATCGCATGGGTACAAGCGGCCGTGAGAAAATAGTGAACAACTATTCGGTTGAATCCAACTCTTCTAACTTTTTATCGCTGTTTGAATAATCTAAAATCAGAATCAGGGCCACAAGGAAAAAGGGCAGTAATGGAATTTTATATCGCACCAAAGTTCCAAAGTTAAAAGTGGATACACCCACTGCGAAAGCAAAGGATACTGAGAAGACCATTGCAAAAATCACATTAGCGTTTGAAAATGCACCGAGGAATAATGATCGCTTCTTGAACATCACATAAAGAGCAAACACTAACAAACAAGAACTTTCCATTGCCGATAAAAGCATTAACGGATTTCGGACCTCCCATCTGTAGGGACGAAACAAAGA
>JANXRR010000178.1 GCA_025356795.1 Bacteroidia bacterium | reverse complement strand
TTGGCATTATCTTTTACGCATATCCTGACCTCACCCCGGCCCTCTCCAAAGGAGAGGGAGCGGCTTGTAGTTACCGAAACTGTTGGTTCGTAATCTTTCGGACCTGTTAGGTTTTTAAAACCTAACAGGTCTTTGGCTACCTGTTTCTTCTTTTCACTAACAGCATAAAAAGCATTATTGTATAAGTTCAACAACACCCTGCCAATATCCTGCGGAATAATATTGATGTTGCCAATGCTTTCATCAAAATCTGTTTTCATTGTTGCATTAAAATTTTTGTCTTTTGCTCTTAAACCATGATAAGTTAATCGCAAATATTCATCAGCCAGTGCATTAATATTTGTGGGTTCTTTTTTACCTGTGCTTGCCTGCGAATGTTGCAGCATGCCTTTTACAATTGCATCTGCACGTTTGCCATGATGATTTATTTTTTCTGAATTCAGCTCAACATCATCAGCAATCGCTTTTACTTCTTCCATATTCCCCTTCGAAATTTCATCTTTCATTTCTGAGATCAATTCCTTATTCACTTCACTAAAATTATTTACAAAGTTTAACGGGTTTTGAATTTCATGTGCAATGCCTGCAGTAAGCTCTCCAAGGCTTGCCATTTTTTCTGATTGGATAAGTTGGGCTTGGGTGGATTTTAAATTTGAAAGTGTTGTCTCTAAAATTTTATTTGCTTTTTGTTTCTGCCGGTTATTTCTGTAAAGAATAAATGCTATCAAAAGCATGATAGCCAAACCAGCGATAAATCCATATTGTTTCAGACGATTTTCTTTTTCAAATTGCTCATTCAGAATTTGTTGTTGCCGGCGTTGTTCTTCAGCTAAAGTTTTTTGCAGGTCCTGTACTTTTTTTGCACCATACATGCTTTCGTTTACACTGTCGTAAATTTTCCGGTAATGAAGTGCTTCCTTCACATTCAATTGTTCGTATTCCTCTGCCAGCAATTTACTGTTCTTGTATATTCCCAATCCGTATGCAATTGAATTGGCTGCCCTAAGACCTCTATTTGCATAATAAATGGCAGAATCGGGTTCTTGTGTTGTTTTAAAAAAACCTGATATGGTAGCACAGGCCTCAGCTTCTGTAAGATTATCACCGTTTGCAATTGCTCCGGCAATACCTTCCCTGGCATAATTAAATGAATTTCTATGATCACCTCGCCTAAACAAACAGTCGCCTAAGTTAGCTAAAGCAACAGGATGCCAGAACTTATCATGCAATGTTGCATCATAAAATTGTAACAGGTAAGAATAAGACGAATCCAAATTGTATTCAAGATAAGCTTGACCAGTGGTTAAGATGTTAAACAACATCCATTCCCTGACCCCGTGTTGATTGATTATAGTTTTAAATAAGTTCTGAGACTTTTTAGTAAAATCGACTGCTTTTGAATAATCCCCTAAAAACCAGTACCCATTTGCGATAAATGAATAACAAACTGCTGTTTCGAAAACATAATTCTTTTCCTCGGCAATCTGGAGGCCCCGGTATAGGTATTCAAATGATTTTGGATAATCTCCCGGTGCCTGAAAACCAATCCCCAAAGCATTTAATGCACTTGCCTCTCCTCGGGAAAAATGTATTCGCTGTGCTAATTCAAGCGCCTCATTTCCGTACAAGTCAAGGGTGTCGGAATTGAACCCGAAATATGCGTTGGCCACCTCTGCCATAATCAGCACACGGCTTGTATCATTTTTGGCAATTATCAGTTCATGTTTCAAACTATCCCTTAGCTGGTCTGTACCGCCTACCTGTGAAAAGATGGTGCAATAAAAAAATAGGGAGAAAATTGTTATGCTAAAAGTTTTTATCATCTCGTCTTTTTAATTTGGTAATTGAATAATAAACTCAGTTCTTTCATCTCTTTTACTTCGGGCTTCAGCTAAAAAATATTTTCATTTTTATGTATTGAGCTCCTTAACTTTTATCTGCTTTTGTTGTGTCACTCACTTGTACGCCTTGTTCAATATTGAGCTGAACGTAGAAGGGTGCGTCCCGATGAAACATACGGGATTAAGAACGCAAGAATGCTTCATAGTAATTCATCTGCCGGGCTCAAAAAAATTTAAGTCATGGGCAGATGAATAATAAATGTTGTTCCTTCTCCTTCCTTCGTTTCCACTTTTATTTCACCGCCATGCGCTTTAATAATATCATAGCTCAAACTTAATCCCAGCCCGGTTCCCTGCCCTGTTGGTTTTGTAGTAAAGAATGGTTGAAAGATTTAAAACAAGCGATTCGTAAATCTATTTTAATTTCTTTATTTGTTTTGCCGGCGGTAAAAAATTTTCACCCGTAATTACTTTTCTTCCCGTTTTATTTTCCAAAGCAAGCCTTGCGTCTTTAGCAATCTTTCCACCTTTTTTTCCAGCAACGGCATTTTGTTGAACCCCTTTTGCTTCGTCTGTTTCTGCAATTTGCCGGGTGGAAAGTTCAGCAAGAGCTGTGAAGATTAATTCGGCTTCACTCATGTGGTCACGAAGGTTTTGTGTGTTTAATCCTTTCAATTTTTTATGTTCCTTCACTGAAAGCCCCGCCCACTCGGTGTGAATGATATTTGTAAGAAAAGCAAACTCATCATTTTTCTGAACACCACTTTCTTTCCAGTAATCAGTAAGTTTATTTCTTGTTTCCTGGCCGGTCATTCGTTGTTGTATCCACTTTTCACTTCTTCCTAATTTCTGCCAGTTTTCTCTTGCCCGGTCTAAACTTTGTTCAGGGTTAGCAATTTCCTGCATACGTTCGTACCCTACTTTTGCTAACCATTGTTTAAATGGTTCAGCTTTTGGAGATGGAATGGATTGGATGATACGCAGAAGTACCTGTGTTTCCGCTACATCGGTTTCCCTCATTTTGCCATCAGAAGCTTTCATTTTCAACTGTCGACAAACTGTCGACAGTTCGAGCCCGTCTTCTGTTTTCACCCTGGTTTTCATTTTAAACCAATAGTCTCTCGGGTTAGAACTTTCAGTTAGAATTGAAATCACATCAATAACTGAGAAATACCATTTCTCTTCTTTTTCATCCCAGTGTGTTCGTACTTTTTGCTGCTCAAAAAGTTTTATTTCGTTTTTCATTGCTTAACTTTTTACTGGTAATTGAATAATAAACTCACTCCCCTCACCTTCTTTACTCTCCACTTTTATTTCGCCGCCATGCGCTTTTACAATATCATAGCTCAAACTCAATCCCAGCCCGGTTCCCTGCCCTGTTGGTTTTGTAGTAAAGAATGGTTGAAAAATTTTATCAACAATTTTTTGAGGGATGCCATTGG
>JANXRR010000144.1 GCA_025356795.1 Bacteroidia bacterium | reverse complement strand
GTTTCGACGTCATCCTCAACCGTGGTGATCCGGCCCTGGATGAACATCGTCTCTCCAGCACCTTTTTCGGACATCTTAAAGCTGCCCTCCGTAACCTTCTCGGTCACCATCTCCGAGTTCTTTCGAAACTGAGCCTGAGCCTTCGCCTCCCGGTATTGCTTGTAGTTGGTCTTGAAATTAACCGGATCTACCATCGCGACGAGAACAGAAATCATCTCTTCGAGTTTGTAGACCTTAACGTCGTGCGCCACCAATACCTGCCGGAAGTTCCGGATGATATTTTTGGTTTGGGTTAAATATTTTGTCTTGAGCTTTAAGATTTGTCCAAAGGAGAATTATTGTTACGAAAAGTAGTGGTCGCATTTATTGTTATTTATTCTGAGATGACTCAAATGACGGGATAGTTCAGTCTAATCGTCTCGATGCAATAAGCCACAACATCCGTATAGGCGTAACTCCGTTGCGCTTTTGCCCCTAAAAATAAGATAGGCGAAACTTCATTGGGCCCCCTTCGCTTTTATATTAGTCTAGCTTACACAGCAAACTCTGCCGTTGTTGAAAGTTCTTTTCCAACAACAATTTTTTGAACCCTTGTTTGGTGATTGACAATCGCGTTGGTGAAGAACACCAACGCGGGCACAGGAAATCTTAAATTCAGTCGTGCAGTGGAACAAAACATGGCATAGAGTCCTCCCAAATACTATCTGTCAAAGCGTGCTTGTTGCTTCCGTCTGCATTCATCATAAAGATAACACCGTAAGGTTGGAAGGTATTGTCACTTAACGCTGCTTCTTCCTTGAAGCCATTATCACCGCAGCTCCATAAAATTTGCTTACCGTCAGCACTCCACACCGCGTGCGCATCGTTGGCGGGAAACGTAGTGAGCTGCTTTAAGTCTGTGCCATCCGGTTTTATAGTGAAAAGATCAAAATTATCGTCATGTTTTCGTGTAAAAAGGATTTTCGTTCCATCGGGCGACCAATACGGAACATTGTCATATTCGCGTGACAATACTTGAATACTCTTGTTCTCAATGTTCATAATACGAAGTCCGTTATCCGCAAGATTGTCCTTGCTCCAGATACGATATACAATATGTTTTCCATCGGGCGAGAAACTTGGGAAGCCCGCATTTGGCATTCCATCGGTGAGATCCTGAAGTCCAGTACCATCGCGTTTTACGATCATGATTTTGGCCGCTCTCGTTTTTCGATTTTGCAAATAGCCTCCATATCCAAAAACTACCCATTGCCCATCGGGTGACCAGCAAGGTGAAAACGCCTCACCATTCGTTGCATCAAAAAGTCTCTTTTTGTTACTCCCATCTGCATCCATAATAGCGATCGATGAATTGTCATTCTTTTCAGTGATTACTAATTTACCATCAACTGACAAACTGGGAAACACATCGGTGTATCGATATTCATACTTTGAATCCCAACTGTATAGCAACTGGTTTTGAGGACGTGGTTTCCAATCTTGTTTCTCATACACTACTTTGCTTCCATCAGGTGACCACGATGGCGAGCGAAGTTTTTCTTTGAAGCCACTTCCGTTTGTATATCCTACACCTTCATTTGCACCTGCTTTGCTGAGATAACCAATGTTATCATTAGACACATACTGCGGTAACAATTTCAATCCTGCGCCCGTAGTGTGAATTTCTTTTTTGCCTGTTGCAATATCTACTGAAACTATTTGAGAGACTGCTTTTGCAGCACCAAAAGATGTTCTTGCATTCCATGTATCCTCGATAGACATTTCATAGAACACAACCCGCTGCCCATCTCTTGACCATTCCGGAGAACCAGCGCAGATTCCTTCATCAGAAATTTTACGAAGTCCACTCCCATCAGGCTTTATTAAGTAGATGCCCAACTCCTGAGTGTGTTCCCAACCCGAGCCATTGCCATGTCCTCTCCAAATGGTATTGCGGTCAGATGAGAATGCCAACCATTTACCATCAGGCGACCACGCAGGTCTGAAAAATCCATTCGGCTTCATCGGGTCACCTGAAATACCTTGCTGACCTGTTAGGCTCGTCACTTTTTTTGATGCGATATCCATGATCCAGATATTTCCTGTTTTTGTTTCTCTTGAAGAAACAAAGGCTAATTTTTTTCCATCAGGAGAAAGAGAAGCCTGGTCATCAAAGGCAGGATTATCCGTGAGTTGTTCGAGTCCTGTTCCATCAGAATGAACACGATAGATGTCGGCTTGACCAAATCCGTTTCGTTCGGAAGTAAACACGATCCATTTTCCGTCATGCGAAAAAGACGCATGATAGTCAAAGCCCGAAGTGGGGAATAATTTATTTGAATTTGTTCCGTCTGAATTGGCAATGTAGAGCTCCGACACAGAAGGGCCGATGCGGTTCATGAGCATTACCTGCTTATTTACTTTTTCATCTTTGCTCAAGTTCTGCTTGCTGACTTGACAATAAGCTTCATTGAACATAAGAAGACTCAAGCAAATTGAAAAAAGGAGACCTTACAATTTTTGGTAGACATAAAGAATCAGTTTAAAAGTAATACCATTTAGACAAACCCAAGACTATATTTATTCCCAAGATTTAAAACCATTATTATTTCTTTCCGAATAGTTTTTGCTGCCATTTTAAATTTCTTAATCGTTCAATTTCTTGTTCGTTGTTCTTTATTGTCGTTTCTACTTTTGAAATAGTTTCCTTATTCCCTTGAATAGTTATTTGATGTTGCTGTATTGTCCTTTCTGCGTTTACTTTTTCAATTGTCAAGGTTAAAATTTCAGATTTTAGTCTCTCGTCTTGTTTTTCAAGGTCTTTGGTTTTGTCAAGCAAGCGCTTAATAGCATTGTTCTGGTCGTTGATTTTTGTCTGCTGACTTAGTTTTTCGCTTTCTAAATCTGAAATTGAAAGTTGTAGTTCTTCATTTTCTTGCGTCTTTGTTATAAGATCATTTAATGCGTCAGTGTATTTTTGTCTAAACGAACCAAGCCTATTAGCTGTTGTAACAAGATACTTTCTAAACAAGTCGGTTTCAATGTCGTTTCTAAATTTGATTGCTTTAACAAAATTGCCGTATGCTTCTGTGAAGTTAAGTGATTTAAGTTCTTCACGAACTTTTTTATAATAAAAATCTGCCTTCCCTGAATTTAATTCTTGCACAATTAATGTACTTGGCGTTTCATTTTCAGCAAACTTAATGACCTGTTGGTCTGTTCTAATTGCAGTATGGTCGATTGTGGTTTTTAGAATTAAACCATTGAATGAAGTACAACGGCTTAATGCTACATAAACTTGTCCAGAAGCAAAAGCACTTCCTAAATCTGCTATGACTTTTTCAAAATTGTTTGCAGGATCTTCCTATGCTTGCTTAAAACATCCGTATAGGCGTAACTCCGTTGCGCTTTTACCCCTAAAAATAAGAAATAGGCGCAACGTTCTTGCACCTTCGCCTTTATATTAGTCTAGCTTACACAGCAATCTCTGCCTTTGTTGGAGTTCTTTTCCAACAACAATTTTTTGAACCCTTGTTTGGTGAGTGACTATCGAGTTGGCGAAGAACAATGCGGGCAAATCAACATAAATGCTGCAATTGCTAGGGTGGTGGCGAGTAGGTAATCACCTGTTTTAACCCCCACCAAAAAAAATCCCTCTCCTTTTTTTGAAATATCAAAAAAAAATCGCTAGGTTTATTTCACGGTTTCAGACAGGCGTTAACACTGGCATGTAAGTACGTTAAACAACTCATGTTCCGTGGGTCACCCAA
This sequence comes from Bacteroidia bacterium, assembly GCA_025356795.1. GTDB lineage: Bacteria > Bacteroidota > Bacteroidia > Cytophagales > Cyclobacteriaceae > ELB16-189. The sequence continues at coordinate 1,366 of JANXRR010000144.1, read as the reverse complement.
CCCGGTGCGGGGGTATTTTTTATAGAAGTATTGAAATTTCAGTAAATGCAATTCAAGTGTATCAGAAAGCAATAAAAACCAGCCAGAATTAACACAATCCAACTTAGAAATGATATAATCTCACTCAGAAATAATATAATCCGACCCAGAAATAATATAATCCCACCCAGAAATGACACAATACCATCCAGAAATGATACAATACCATCCAGAAATTATATAATCAAACCCAGAAATGATGCAATCCCAAGGCTTGCGTCATTTCATGAAGTAATCCTACAGTTCTAAAACCAATTTTATCACATCTTTAAAATTTACAACACATGGCAGACGTAACACCACCCATTGACCCCACACCGCAAGAAAATGGCGGCTCCGACTACAAATCCATTGAAGAGCAGTTGAAACTGGCAAAAATTGCCATCGAAAATGCCATATCGCAGTCCGATCTGGCCGGGCCACTGGCCCTTAAAGGGTACGATGCCCCCGAAATGGCGGCAGCGCAAACCCTTTATGCTAATGCCGAGGCTCTGTACCTGGCACAGAAGGACAAGTATGGTAGTAAAGTTGGCGCAAAGGACGATTTTGATGCCTTGCGCGCAGAAATTGAAGACGACTACAACGACCACGTTGAGCTTGCCCGCATTGCCTTGCGCCACAACCGTGGCGACCTTGAAAAACTACAGATGAACGGCAAGCGCAAGCAGAGCATAAGCGGCTGGCTGGCTCAGGCCAAGGCATTTTATACCAATTCACTTGGATCTGCCGATATTATGGCGGCCCTTGCGAAAAAGGGGGTTGCCCAGATTGACCTGGAGGGCACACAGGCCAAAATTGTTGAACTTGAAAAGAAAGAGGCCACCAAGTTTCAGATGAGGGGGCAAGCACAAAGCGCCACTGCCGACCGCGATAACGCTATAGATGAGTTGCTCACCTGGCACAAAGATTTTATTGACACGGCCAGGGTAACCTTCCGCAAAAACCCGCAACTGCTAGAAAAACTAGGCATTGTGGTGAAGGTGTAAGGTATAAAGGCTAAGGGTATGGCTTCCAGTATGCGGAATTTAACATGCGCATAGGCTAGGTGTTGTTGCCACTGAACAACGGTAACTTGCTTTCGGTATCAAACCGGTAATCGGCATATTCCAAATGTAATATATAGGCATATACTATCCATCCATCAGGGCTAAGGGTTTCTACTTGATGATAATGCCGCAAAACTACCTCTTGAAGCAGCTCACTAAATTCTTGTTGCCTCAATTTTTTATAATACCTGTTCCCAAAACTATATCTTGATATAAGTTCCCGCTTTTGGTCTTGGGTAAGCCAGTCTACTTCGCCAAATAGGTCAACAAAGGTTTTGTTA
>JANXRR010000135.1 GCA_025356795.1 Bacteroidia bacterium | reverse complement strand
AGTATTAAAAAATAAACAGCGAAAAGAGTTTTTAAGCAAAGCTTATTAAACTTCTTCATTGCTGTTGATTTCAAAATCGTTAAACCACTGTGTTTTAATGACCTTTTTTATCTACTACTATTGCTCCTTCTTTTCCTAATTCAAGTTTGATTTGCTCATTCTCGAAAGGAAAATTAGATTCAGGGGTTTCCGAATAAGGAATATTTTGCGGAATAAAATCTTCTTTCGCACCTGGCTTGCTGTAATCATAAGGCCAGCGATATACTGTCGGAATTTCACCGGGCCAATTTCCATGCCCAGGCAGTCTAGGGGTTGTCCATTCCAATGTATTTGAATTCCACGGGTTAACAGGAGCTTTCTTGCCTCTAAAAATCGCATAAACAAAATTGAAGATGAAAATAAACTGGGCCGATAGGGTTACAATAGCGGCAACACTCACCAACATATTTAGATCAGCAAAACCAGAGAAGGTTTCAAAATTTGTCCATGAATAATATCTTCTTGGAAATCCTGCAATACCAATATAATGCATGGGAAAGAATATAAGATAAACTCCAATGAATGTTAACCAGAAATGAAGATACCCTAACCGATTATCCATCATGCGACCAAACATTTTAGGGAACCAATGATAGACACCAGCCATCATTCCAAAAAAAGATGCACTGCCCATCACAAGATGAAAGTGAGCAACAACGAAATAAGTATCATGCAATTGAATATCAACAGCCGAATTCCCTAAAAATAAACCTGTTATACCTCCAGTTAGGAAGAAAGAAACAAGTCCTATTGAGAAGAGCATGGCAGGAGTAAAATGAATATTTCCCTTGTACAAGGTTGTAACATAATTAAATATTTTAACCGCTGATGGCACTGCAATAATCAATGTTAGCAGAGTAAATATAGATCCTAAGAATGGATTCATACCTGTTACAAACATATGATGAGCCCATACAACAAAGGAGAGAATAGCAATAAACAACATTGAACCAACCATTGCTTTATAACCAAAGATTGGTTTTCTTGAATTGGTGGCGATGATCTCCGAAGATAATCCTAGTGCAGGCAGAAGAACAATATAAACCTCAGGATGGCCTAAAAACCAGAATAAATGTTGAAACAATATTGGGCTACCTCCTTGGTTAGGAAGAGCTTCTCCACCAATATAAATATCAGACAAGTAAAAACTTGTGCCAAAACTTCTATCGAAAATCAAAAGTAAGGCAGCTCCGAATAAAACCGGAAATGCTAATATGCCTATTATAGCGGTAAAGAAGAAAGCCCAAATTGTTAAAGGCAATTTGGTAAACGACATTCCCTTTGTTCTAAGGTTAATTACCGTGGTGATATAATTTATACTTCCCAATAAACTACTCACAATAAATAATGCCATTGAAACCAACCACAAAGTCATACCTAATCCAGAACCAGAAATTGCTTGTGGCAATGCACTTAATGGCGGGTAAATCGTCCACCCACCAGCAGCCGGACCAGTTGAAATAAATAATGATGTCAACATTACTGCACTTGACAAAAAGAAAAACCAATAGGATAACATGTTCATGAAGCCAGAGGCCATGTCACGAGCTCCTACTTGCAAAGGAATTAAGAAATTACTAAAGGTTCCACTTAAGCCTGCTGTTAATACAAAGAATACCATGATTGTTCCATGCATAGTAACCAATGCTAAATAAAATTCTGGATCAATCTTTCCTTCTGGCGTTAACCATCCTCCCAAAAGTGGTCTCAACCATTCAAGGTTTGCTTCTGGAAATCCCAATTGTAGTCTAAATAGAACAGAAAGAATCCCGCCAATGAGAGCCCACATCATTCCTGTTATCAAGAATTGTTTGGCTATTATTTTATGATCTTCACTAAAAATATAAGTTGTCCAGAAATTTCCATGAGCATGTTCGTCATGGCTATGATCATAATGAGAATGGGAATGAACTTCAGTTTGAGGATGAATATCTATTATTGCCATGTTATTATCTTCTTATTTAGAAATTGATACTGTCTGCACTGTCGAACCGATATTGACTTCTAATGGAATTCCCGCTTTTATCATTGCCGCTTCCTTTAAAGATGCGGGTACTTTTTTCAAATATTCAGGGTTAAGTTTTAGCCAAGCATCTTGAGAAGCCTTCCATTTCTCATACTCTTCAGGTTCATCTACTACCACAGGAAATCTCATTGAAAAATGACCTTTTCCGCAAATCTCAGTACAAGCCATCTCATAATTAAATTTTGTGTTTCCAGTTTCATCACGCATTTCTTGAGTTGTCTTGGTGGCTGTGAATTTGAAAAAAGTTGTCATGCCAGGAACAGCATCCATCTTTACTCTGAAGTGAGGCAAGAACACACTATGAAGAACATCCTTTGCTCTAATCTTCAAGAGAACCTCTTTTCCCTTGGGCACATGCAATTCAAGCGATTTAAAATCATCAAAAGAATTTTTATCTGTTAGATCTAAGCCAAACTCATTAGATGCATCTATTAATCGGTAGTTAAATTCACCTAACTGTTTATCCTTTACACCAGGATATCTTGCAGACCATAACCATTGCTGTGCAACTAATTCAATTACTTCGGCATCTTCTTTTGCAGGACCTGTTATATCATTCCAAACCCTTAAGCCTCTAAATATCAAGAGTGCTAAAACAATAGCTGGTATTACGGTCCACAAAATCTCAAGGGTATGATTATCTGCTATAAAGGATGCTCTTCTATTGGGGTTATATTGGTACTTATAAGTGAACCAAAACATGGCAATGCTGATAATTATAAAGGAGACAACGGTAACCCCCATCGTAATCCAGAAAAGACTGTCTGTTATCTTTCCATGTTCAGAGGCAACTGGCAATGTATATCCCTCAAAATGAACATATGAATACCAAAGAAACCCTATAATACTCGTTACACTAAAGATCATGAAAAGTAATCCATTCATTTTAT
>JANXRR010000126.1 GCA_025356795.1 Bacteroidia bacterium | reverse complement strand
CACGGTCGCGAATTTCTTCTGTTGTTTTGCCATTCACACTCTCGACCTTAATCAAGGCAAAATATTTTTCACCTTCTTTCGGAGGCCGAATTTGTCCGCGGACAGTATCCCCTGTTCTCAATCCAAATAATTTTATTTGAGATGGCGAAACATAGATATCATCAGGACTGGCTAGATAATTATAATCGGATGAGCGAAGAAAACCGTAGCCATCTTGCATTATTTCCAATACACCTTCGTTGGTAATTGCTCCATCAAACTCCTTGATATTGGTTTCTCGTTTTGGATGATGATGCTGAGGTGCGCGGGGTTCAAATTCTCTATTGTCTGGCAGCCCGTCATTTGATTCTTGTTGATCATCTTCTCTGGCAATAGTAGTTTCTACCATTGGTTCTATTGGCAAAGCTGCTGCTTCTGCTTCGGCAGGTTCGGTAAAAGAAGTAACACTTGGATCGATATCCAATTCTATTGTTTTCAATAATTCTTCGCTTGAAAGATCTTTTTCAGCTTGCGCATTTGGCGCAGGGGCAACATTCTCTCTTCTACGAGGGCGCATTTTTCTTTCGGCTTCCACATTGGTAACCGTTGTTCTTCTTGCTTGAGCTTCGGGTTTTCTTTCTTCAGGCTCGCTTGCAGGAGCATCGCTGGAGGATGATTGCTCGATGATTTTATTTACAAGATCTTGTTTGGTAAGCTTCTTGGCATTTTTTATTCCCATTTGTTCGGCAATGTCCTTCAATTCAGAAAGGAGCCTGAGGTTCAGGTCGTCAATTGTGTACATTAATAGTAAAAGATAGGTTAATTGAAAAAGTTAGTAGTCAAAATAAATCAGCTTGGTTAACACAGCTTTTCAGCAAGCTTATAAGTCATTCTTGAATTCTTAATAAATGAAGATCGTAAAGTTCTGGGTTTTATCTATTCAGTGGGCTTGGGAAAGCCGAATTGACAGTGCAATAATAGAGCTTATTTAACGTACAATCAAATTTGAGGTAAAAAAAATGTCGATTGGGTTGAGTAATTTTGGCAACTAAAAATTTTATACATGCTACAAGTAAGTGCTATTCGCGAGGATGTTGACAAAGTAATAAGAGGTCTCAAGAAAAGAAACATTAAAGAGGCAGAAATCTTGATTACATCTGTTTTATCGCTAGACGATCAGCGCAAGCTCACACAAAAAAAATTGGATGATGACAAGGCTACGATAAACTCTAATTCAAAATTGATTGGCGAATTGTTAAAAAAAGGAAATACCGAAGAGGCCAATAAAATAAAAGATAATATTGGTGCTTTAAAGTCTTTTATCAGTAGTACCGAAGTTGATTTATTAAAATTTGAAACCGAACTGAGAGATATTCTTTATAAAATACCCAACGTGCCAAACGAAGAAGTGCCAACAGGCTTTGGTGCTGATGATAACAAAGTGATCTTTGAATCTGTTTCATTGCTCCATCTTCCGTCTGGTGCGTTGCCACATTGGGAGCTCATCAAAAAATATGATATCATTGATTTTGAGTTGGGCACCAAGATTGCCGGAGCGGGCTTTCCTGTATATAAAGGCAAAGGTGCTAAGCTGCAACGCGCATTGATCAATTTCTTTTTGGAAGAAGCTGAGCAAGCAGGCTATAAAGAAATTCAACCACCTATATTGGTAAACGAAGCTTCCGGTTATGGAACTGGTCAGTTACCTGATAAAGAAGGGCAGATGTATCATGCCACGGCTGATAATCTATATTTGATACCAACCGCTGAAGTACCGATCACCAATTTGTATCGCGATGTTATTCTTACCGATGAAGAATTGCCTGTAAAAAATGCGGGCTATACTCCCTGCTTCAGGCGCGAGGCTGGTAGCTGGGGTGCACACGTGCGGGGCTTGAACAGGCTGCATCAATTTGATAAAGTGGAAGTAGTACAGATTCACAAGGCAGAAAATTCAAACGCGGCATTGAAAGAGATGAGTGACCATGTGGAAGAACTGCTTAAAAAACTGGAACTGCCGTACCGCAAACTTTTGTTGTGCGGTGGCGATATGGGTTTCACTTCTGCCATTACATACGACTTTGAAGTGTATTCTGCCGCACAGCAACGTTGGTTGGAGGTAAGTTCGGTAAGTAATTTTGAAACCTTTCAAGCAAACCGGCTGAAGCTAAGGTATAAAGGCAAAGACGGGAAGATGCAATTGTTGCACACACTCAATGGCAGTGCCTTGGCGCTTCCGCGGATTGTGGCAGCCATCCTGGAAAATAACCAAACTCCCGAAGGAATTGTTATGCCGAAAGCGTTGAGAGGTTATTTGAATTTTGACACCATCTGTTAGTTATACGCATCTACAACTCAAATCCTAAATCAAACATCTAATCCTAAATACACTATGTGGCAACGAGTTCAAACCATTTTTTTAGCGGTCACCATTGGTAGCTTGGGGCTGGCAATTTTCTTTCCGATATGGAGTAGTGCCGATGCCGTTGAGGGAATTACCTACCGGCTTTATCCTATCTATTTCATGATAAAACAAAATGGCGCGATCACATCAAGCATTTATTTTCCCTATTGTATTACAGCCTCACTAATGGTAGCCGCTGCAACTATTGCGTTTATGGAACTAAAAAGATTTGACAATAGAATGCTTCAAGTAAAGCTGGGAGTTCTTAACTCACTCATTCTCATGATTGTTATGAT
>JANXRR010000085.1 GCA_025356795.1 Bacteroidia bacterium | reverse complement strand
TGATTATAGCGAAGTAAATCTTCTGAAAGTAAGTTCCTTTCAGAAGATTTGCCTGAGGGGTCACCAACCATTCCTGTTGCTCCGCCAACTAGTGCAACTGGCTTGTGTCCACATCTTTGGAAATGAACCAAGGTCATAATTTGTACCAGGTTGCCAATGTGCAAAGAATCTGCGGTAGGGTCAAAACCAATATAACCAGATGTTATTTCTTTCTGTAGTTGTTCCTCAGTGCCAGGCATGATATCATGAATCATACCTCGCCATCTTAATTCTTCGACAAAACTCTTTTTCATTCTCTAAATAATCTGCAAATATAATTCTACAACTGGAATCATAATCTCCTAATCCTCATTCCATAGATTATTTTCTTAGGGCAGTTTAAGAACTAGCTTTTTTAACCAACGTTTTTTTGCTTGCTTTAGGAATTAATTTTTTAAAATGAAGCAACCTGAATCGCTATCAATGGTGGCAGAATTCCACAAAACGTTTAAGCATCCAATACTAGAATCACCTCAATTGCCAGATGAAAATAGATGTAAACTCAGAATATCTTTATTGGCCGAAGAACTCAAAGAGCTTGAACATGCTATTAATGAAAAAGATATAATTGAGATTGCTGATGCTTTTTGCGATCTTCAATACGTTCTTTCAGGAGCCATACTAGAATTTGGGCTAGCAAATAAATTCAAATCATTGTTTGAAGAGGTGCAAAGATCAAACATGAGTAAAGCATGTAAATCAGAAGAAGAAGCAATAGCAACAGTGGAATTTTATAAAAAAAAGGACGGAACGGAATGTTATTTCAAACAAGAGGGTAGTTTATGGTTAGTGTACAGAAGATCGGATAACAAAACCATAAAATCTGTGAATTATTCACCTGCCAGTTTAGAACAAATTATTAATGGAAATTAAGATCATTGAAATGTAGTTTTAAGCAGCTTTTATTTGTGTTACTTTTAGTGTCTGAATTAAAAAAACAAATTTAAATTATATGAATAGCAGTTCTTCGGGGTTTTTGGAAATATGGAGCAGCATTATGACTTTCGGAGGAATAGCAATTATAGCCGCTGGAATACTATATTATTTTTTGTATTTTTTTAGGGTATCAATTATCCCTGATTTTAAATCTAAATATGATTTTATTAACACATCAGAGATAGTTTGGTTTAAGAGGGTTTTCTTGATAATAGCAGTTGGTATTGGATTTTTGATAAATACGTATGCTTCCAAAACTATTGATCAAATGGGGGCTTGGTTTTTTGTGCGCTTCTTCTTTGGAATAGCTGGCGCAACCATTATCGCTTATGTAGCTGCTTTAATATTAGATAATTGGTATCCCACAAAGATAAATTCAAAATTAAGAAAGTGGCGATATATGCCCAGAATTAACGCCAAAACTGGCAATAAGATGAAACTCTTAAGTGAAGATGAAGAGGATGTTCACTTGGATGCCGGAATGATTGCTGAAGAAAATGTTTTTTCTATTGACTACGATGTGTGGATTGACGAAAGCAGCAAAGAAATTAAAATCGAAAAATATTCTGGTCATTTAATTGCCTTGCGTTGCAACAACTGTGGATTCTTTACTATGAAAGTTGTAAAGGAAGAAATAGTTGAAAAATATGAAGATGGATCGCCAAAGGAATTATTAAAGAATTATCAGTGTTCTTACTGTAAAAATAAGCGAGCCACCCAGTTCACAATTTCTACACGAGAGGCCGAAGATTATAAGAATGTAAAACCAAAATCAACCAAAAGCCCCAGAAGCATTGAGTTAGTGAAGATTGAAATAGCAGCAGGTCATAAAGGAAATAAGTTCTATGAATTTCAATCTATAGAAGACGCGCAGCGTTTTTTAGAAGAATTTGATTTTGATAAGTTGTCGTAAAAATATATTTACAATGTATAGACATCCCAATTGTATAGTATCCGTATAAACATAAAATAAATAAAGATGAAACTGATTCCTGTGTTGTTGTTATTTATGTTGATTTCTTTCGGTACCAATGCCAATCCCACCGATTCTGTTAAGTTAAAGCCAAAGCCCATTTATGGCAAAGAGGCCATGGTGGTATCTTATATTTTGGATAATAATCATTATAGAAAGATGAAGCTAAACGATTCCCTTTCTTCTGCCATTTTAGATTCTTATTGCAAAGAACTAGACAATAATAGATCTTACTTTCTTGATTCAGACATTAAAACGTTTGAAAAATTCAGGTATTCGCTAGATGATGCTATACACAGTGAAAGCGTTGAGCCAGCATATCAAATTTACAATGTTTTTGTGAAGCGCTATGCTGAAAGAATGGAGTATGTAATGGCTACCCTAATCAAGCAAGAGTTTGATTATACAATTGATGAATATTATGATGCGGATAGAAGTAAAGAATCATGGGCTATTTCAACCACAGAGTTAAATGACATCTGGAGAAAAATTATAAAAAGCCAAGCTTTAAGCCTAAAACTTGCAGGCAAAAAACAACCCGAAATAGTTGAAACACTGAAGAAACGATACGAACGATTTAATAAATCAATTATTCAATTTAATAGTGAGGATGTTTTTAATGTTTACATGAATGCCATCACTGAATCGTATGATCCTCATACAAATTACTTATCACCAAAAGCAACTGAGTTGTTCAATCAACAAATGAGACTTTCATTTGAAGGCATTGGAGCTCTTCTTCAAATCGAAAATGATTACGTTAAGGTATCTAGAGTAATGCCCGGGGGGCCAGCGGAAAAGTCTAATAAAATACATAATGACGACTTTATCATTGGTGTTGCTCAAGGGCTTGAAGGTGAGATGGTTGACGTGGTGGGATGGAGAATAGATGATGTAGTCAAACTTATTAAAGGCCCCAAAAACACAGCGGTTCGTTTGCTTTTGTTGCCTTCAGAAACGGGTATGAATGGTCCTTCTAAAGAAATATCATTAGTAAGAGATAAGATTAAGTTAGATGATCAAGCTGCAAAAAAGAATACCATTAAATACAATTTTAACGGCAATGATCTTAAACTTGGTGTCATAACCTTGCCCAGTTTCTATATGGATTTTGATGCTTACCAAAAAGGTGATACAGCTTACAGAAGCACCACAAGAGATGTGAAGCGTCTCATTGCTGAATTGCAGAAGGAAGGTGTTAATGGAATTGTTATGGACTTGAGAAATAATGGGGGAGGCTCACTATCAGAAGCGATTGACCTTACGGGATTATTTATTAAAGATGGCCCGGTTGTTCAAGTGAGGAATTCCAATAATAAAATTCAATTAGGAGAAGATGATGATAAGCAGATTTTTTATAATGGCCCTTTAGTGGTGCTTACCAATAGATTTAGTGCTTCAGCTTCTGAAATATTTGCCGGTGCAATACAAGATTATAAACGAGGGGTAATTGTGGGTGAATCAACGTATGGAAAGGGAACTGTTCAAACTGTATTAGATCTTAAAAAATTTATTCAAGAAAAAGAAGAAGTGGGCGAGCTGAAACTCACATTTCAAAAGTTCTACAGGATAACAGGAAGCAGCACTCAAAATAAAGGCGTAACGCCTGATATAAATTTACCATCTGCATTTGATGCCAAACAATATGGCGAGAGTTCAAACCCAAGCGCTTTGCCATGGGATGTTATTACGAGTACATCTTTCCAGAAATCTTCAGATGTAAACGATAAACTTTTATCAAGCATTAATAAGAATTATCAGGATCGAATTAAAAATGACGTTTCCTTAAAAAATTATATCAATGAAACTGAAGATTTAAAGAAAAATCTTTCATTGTCTAAAGTTTCTCTTAATGAAACAAAACGCAAGCAAGAGATGGCAGAAGCTGTTTTAAAGAAACCATCTACCAATAAACTTAATACTAAAATTGTTGCTAAAGATGGTTTACCAATGCAAGACTTATCAAAAATTGAAGACGAGTTTTTACGAGAGGGAATCTTAGTCTTGGCAGACATTTTATTAAAGAAAATTGGATAGTTATCGATACCTATTCCATTATTGAGTGCTGACGTTTTTAATACGTTTATGAACTGTTACTTGACCTAACTATCAAATAACTAAAATCAACCTTTAATTCCTTGTTTTCAACCTTAATATGATAGTTATTAGGAGCCTAATATTTGTCTAAAAATTAGCAATGAGTGAAGAACTGTTAAAAGCTATCATCAAACTTTTTGCTATCGTTTCAAAAGAAAGGATAACCGATGATGAGCGGGCCAACATCAAAGAGTTTTTGGCTTTACAGTTCAATCAAGAAGCCATTAAATATTATCTGAATTTATTTGACGAGTTCTGTAAATCCAATAGAAGAAATGAGTTAGTTGGGGTTACAGATATCGATGACCATACATTAGAATTTGTTGATGATTGGGCTCAGATTATGCAGATATGCAAGCAAGTAAATCAGGCGCTCACCATGCAGCAAAAGGTTTTTTTGATTGCCAAAATCATTGAACTTGTCTTTAATGATGGACAAATTTCGGAAAGGCAGGGCAATCTTATTTTCTATATAGGAGAGGCGTTGAAAATTTCTATTAAGGATATTCAAAACATAAGAGCCTTTGTCATCGGGCAGGATGTAGATGAACTATCTTCTAAAGCAATTATGATAATTGATGCAGGAGGTGATGAACATCCCCATCCTGGGCCAAGAATTGTAACCAAGAATCTTACTGGCTTAATTGCCATTCTACGGCTTCACGATATTGAAACTTATTTTATTAAATATCTTGGCATATCCACTCTCTATTTGAACAGCGTTGCCTTAAAAAGTAGAAAGATTAATGTTTTTCCAACAGGTAGTACAATCAAAGGGAGTAAGATTGAACCGATTTATTACAGTGATGTTGTTGGGAGGTTTTTGGTAGGGGAAAGTGATACAGAAATAAGTTTTGTTGCAGATCATATTTTCTATCATTTTAAAAGTGGACGAGCTGGGCTTCAAAATGTTAGCGTAGCCGAAAAAGGAGGGAAGCTTATCGGATTTATGGGAGCCAGTGGATCAGGGAAATCCACCTTACTAAATGTTCTTAATGGCACGGAGAGTCCATCGAGTGGAAGAGTAATTATCAACGGAATTAATATCCATGATCATCCTGAAAAAGTGGAAGGGATTATTGGTTTTATTC
>JANXRR010000064.1 GCA_025356795.1 Bacteroidia bacterium | reverse complement strand
AGGCTATTCAACAAGAGCATGAACAACTCGAAGGAATAATCTCAAAAAAAAAAATTGATTTGGTTATTTCCGATAATCGCTATGGATGTTGGAGCAATCAAGTAAAATCTATTTTTATTACACACCAAGTTAACATACTTGTGCCTTGGTATGTGAATAAATGGATCAACACCTTCAATGCCAAAAGTATAAAAAATTTTTCGATGTGTTGGATTCCCGATTATAAAGGCAATTATTCAATGGCAGGAAAGCTTTCACAAACTTCGGGCGATAATTTTAGATTTATCGGCTCTCTTTCGCGATTCAAAAAATTAGATTACATAGAGAAGCGATATGATGTTTTAGCCATCGCATCAGGCCCCGAGCCACAACGAAGTGCATTTGAAATTTTATTGAGGAAGGAATTATTAAAGCTTAACAAGAAAGCTTTGTTGGTAAAAGGAATTCCTTCTGAATCAACCATCATTAAACATTCTTTGCTTGACGAAGTAGACTTCCTCTCGACAACTGAACTTAACTTAATGATTCAAGCTTCTGATATTATTATTTGCCGTTCGGGGTATAGCACAATTATGGATTTAATGAAGTTGAATAAGTCTGCCATCCTCATTGCAACACCAGGCCAAACAGAACAAGAATATTTAGCAACAAGATTAAAGCAAAATGGAATTATGTATTCTGAAAATCAACGTGCATTCAACCTTGATAGGGCCATAGTAGAAATGAAATCGTATGCCAATCATTTTAATTTTGAAAACCAAGGAGTAGAGTTAAGCGAAGCAATCAATGAAGTACTATGAATAAATTTCTTAAAAGTTTTAGTTACGCATTTTCAGGTTTGGTAATTGCTTTCAAAGAACAATTGAACATGAAAATTCATGCAGTCGCTTGTCTAGTGGTTATTGTTTTTGGATTTTACGTTGAGATCACCTCGCTAGAATGGTGCATACTTACATTGACAATGGCGGTGGTCATTGCATTGGAGTTGATCAACACAGCAATAGAAAATCTAGTTGATTTAGTATCATCCACCCAAAACCCGCACGCTGGAAAAATAAAAGATATTGCTGCTGCAGCGGTATTATTGGCTGCTACTGGAGCTTTGGGAATTGGTATTGTAATTTTCAAAAAATATTTAATATAGTTAACGATGATTGAAACAGGTTCGGTTTATCAATGGATTGACAGTCATGCTCACCTCTACAAAGAAGAATTTGATGTTGATCGTGAGGAGGCGTTACTTCGAGCGGAACAAGCAGGTGTTCATAAAATTGTAATGCCCAACATTGATCACACCTCTATCGATGCAATGATGGAACTTGAGTTGAAACATCCTACGAAATGTTTTGCAACTATGGGACTTCATCCGTGTTCGGTGAAAAAGGATTTTGAAAAGGAATTATATCTTGTTGAGCAATGGCTTTCAAAAAGAAAGTTTCATGCAATAGGTGAGATGGGTACCGACCTTCATTGGGACAAAACCTTTTGGGATCAACAAAAGGAAGCATTCAACATTCAAGTAGGCTGGGCCAAAAAATATCGGTTGCCCCTGATCATTCATTGCCGTGAGTCCATCGATGAAACTATTACGTTACTTGAAACAATTGCTAATAATAAACTGACAGGCGTTTTTCATTGTTTTAACGGTACTATTGAACAAGCTAATAAAATTATTGCGCTAGGATTTTACGTAGGCATTGGAGGTGTGGCTACTTTTAAAAATGGTGGGATTGATAAAGTCCTCCCTGCACTGGATTTATCCAACATAGTGTTGGAGACCGACAGTCCCTATCTCACACCTGTACCGCACCGTGGCAAGCGAAATGAGCCAGCATACATTCCTTTGGTAGCAGACAAAATTGTTGAGCTGAAGAAAATTACATTATCGGATCTACACGTAACTACTAAGAATGCAGACTCTCTTTTTAATTTAACACCGCATACGAGATGAAGTATACAGAAATAAAAATCAATACGGCCACTCCCGAAAGTCCTGTATCTAAAATAATGATTATTTATACGGGTGGTACGTTTGGAATGAGCCGCGATAAAAATGGTGTGCTGGTGCCGTATGATTTTTCTTTGATCTTAGAGCACCTGCCAACGTTACGCAACCTAATGCTTGACTTAAGTATTATTTCATTTGAACATCCGATCGATTCATCCAACATTGAACCAGAGCATTGGCAGATGTTGGGTAAAATTATTTTTGATAACTATACTTTGCATGATGGTTTTGTAGTATTGCATGGCACGGACACCATGGCTTACACGGCATCGGCTTTGAGCTTTATGTTGCAAGGTTTATCAAAGCCTGTAGTGTTTACAGGAGCCCAATTACCTATATCCGAAACACGGTCAGACGCTCGTGAAAATCTTATTACCTCATTGGAGATAGCTTCCGCAAAAATAGATGGCAGGGCCGTTGTTCCTGAAGTGTGCATTTATTTTGACGATCAATTGATACGAGGCAACCGTGCTAAGAAAGTGGAGAGTATGCACTTTGATGCGTTCGAATCCGAAAACTATCCATTGCTTGCAAAAGCAGGAGTGAGCATCACCTACGCTCATGCTTTTATTAAACAAGTTAAAGTAGGTGAAAAGTTAACTTGGCTTCCTTCACTAGAAAGAAACATCGCTATATTAAAATTATTTCCAGGCATCAACGAAGCAATAGTAAATGCGATACTCTCAGCGCCCAACCTTAGCGCTGTGGTGATGGAAACGTTTGGTTCTGGTAACGCACCCTCAAGCCAGTGGTTTTTAGCTCAATTGAAAAAGGCTATTGAAAGGGGTATCATAATTGTGAATATTTCTCAATGTCCCGGGGGTATGGTAATCCAAGGGAAATATGAAACAAGCAAAGCCCTTGAAGAACTAGGCGTAATCAGTGGTGCTGACATGACTATCGAAGCCGCTATTACTAAGCTGATGGTGTTGTTGGGAAATTATCCTATATACGAGGTGAAGCAATTGATTGGTAAATCTTTAGCAGGGGAAGTTACCGCGAATTAATAAATCATCTACGCCAAGGAATTCATTATTTGCATCCCGCCTAAATTCTCTATTTCTTTGCACTCGCTTTTTTCGGAGAGGTGTCAGAGTGGCCGATCGAGCACGCTTGGAAAGCGTGTTTACCGCAAGGTAACGAGGGTTCGAATCCCTCCCTCTCCGCTTCATTAAATATGTTCATGACCAGTAGAAAAGTATACTATTGATC
>JANXRR010000062.1 GCA_025356795.1 Bacteroidia bacterium | reverse complement strand
CATTCGATTTTTATAAATATTACGGAAGAACAGATGATTTCGGGAAGTTTGCCGTGGAGCTTCCACCTGGTAGTTACAAACTCACCGTTAAATTTATTGGCATGAAGCCAGTTTACAAAAAACTGAAAATTTTTGGTGCCGGGGTTTTTAACATTGAAATGGAAGAAGGGTATGAACTGCCTGAGATTGAAATTACAGACCGTCCGCTGGACACTAATATTAAAGAATCGCTGGCGGGTCTTAATAAATTCAGTTTAAAAGAAATAAAGACTTTGCCAGCATTTATGGGTGAGGTTGACATCCTTAAAAGTATCCAAACATTGCCAGGAGTAACAAGCGTTGGCGAGGGTTCTTCTGGATTTAATGTAAGAGGCGGTCGGAGCGATCAAAATCTAATTTTATTCAATGGCGCACCTCTATTCAATACTTCACACGCGTTGGGTTTTGTTTCTGGTTTCAATCAAGATGTGATCACTAATTTCTCTTTGTACAAGGGAAATGTGCCGGCCAATTTTGGCGGCAGGGCCTCATCAGTTTTGGAAGTAAACACTAAATCGGGTGACTTTGAAAAATGGCAGTTTCAAGGTGGCGTGGGGTTAATCTCCAGTCGATTTCTTGCCGAAGGGCCGCTCATAAAAAATAAGACTTCTATACTCATTGCCTTTAGAACTTCAAATTCGGATTGGGCTTTAAAACAAGTGGAGAATCCAGATATTAAAAATAGTGCCTTTAATTTTTACGATGCCAATTTAACCCTGGCCCATAAGTTCAATACAAGAAGTTTATTAAAATTGAACTTATATTCAAGTAATGATTTCTTTCGATTTTCTCAACGTTTTGGATTTGAGTGGCAAAATTTTTTAGCCACTATTGATTGGAAAAGTAGAACGGACAAAAAACTTTCGCCTACATTAAACGTTGCCTTTGGCCAATATAAAAGCACACTCATCGATCCAAATCCCACCAATCCTTCTCAACTAAAAAATAATTTACTCTACTATCAAGTAAAGGAAACAATCGATTATATACCCAATGAAGTGCATAGTTTTAAAGGTGGACTAGAAGCTACTGCATACCTACCCAAACCTGAAGAACTAAGCGGGTACAATGGCAATATTTCTATAATTAATAAAACAGTTAACAAAAATTATGGAATTGAAACCAGTTTGTTTTTGAATGATGAATACAAAGTTTCGGAAGACATTTCTTTTTCTGCAGGCTTGAGATATTCCATTTACAACCAAATTGGTTCTTCCAAGGTATATACCTATCAAGAAAATGCGCCAAGGTTGGAGGGTACAATTACAGATACGCTTAACTTTAGCTCAGGCCAATCGATAAAAACCTATCAAGGCTTTGAGCCCAGAATTTCGGGGAGATTTAACCTGGCTCAAAGCCAATCGATAAAAGTCAGCTACAACAGGATGAGACAATACATTCATCAAATTTCTAACACCACAGCACCTACACCGGTTGATATTTGGCAGGTAAGCACTCGGTATCTTCCACCACAAATTGCCGATAATTATTCCGTGGGATATTTTAGAAACTTAAAGGACAATATGTGGGAGACTTCTATTGAGCTTTTCTATAAATCAATGGACAACTTGGTTGAGTATAAAGATTTCCCAACGCTCTATCTTAACAAGCATATCGAAACCGAATTGCTTTCTGGAAAAGGCAGGGCTTATGGTGGCGAAATTTATGCTAGGAAGCTAAAAGGCAAGTGGACAGGTTGGATTTCATACACCTACTCACAAACACAAGTAAGCGTTGCTTCAGCTAACAAAAGTGAATCCATCAATGATGGAAAATGGTATCCATCCAACTATAACAAGCCACATAATTTCAATCTTGTGGGGAATAGAAAAATGGGTAAAGGGGCTTTTTCTTTTATTTTTACCTACACCAGTGGCAGGCCTCTTACAGCGGTTGAATCGAGTTATTTAGCCGATGGCGCAGTGGTGCCTGTCTATTCACTACGCAATCAATACAACATTCCAGACTATATACGCCTAGATGTATCTTTCACTATTGGCAACGTGTTTAAAAAGATTGATGACTCGCTGGTTTTTTCTCTCTACAATTTATTAGGAAGAGAAAATGCGTATTCTGTTTTTTATCAAAGACCGCTATCGAATTATTTTATTCCAAAGGCATATCAACTTTCCGTGCTTGGTTCAACACTGCCTTCGATAACGTATAATTTTAAATTTTAAAAAGTTTTGAGGGAAATTATAAAGAAAAAAATCCTTAAAGCAATACAATTTGCTGGTTTTACGACTTTAATTAGTTGCATAAGTCAAATAGAGATACCTATAGATGTAACGGGAGGCAGGCTGGTTGTATCCGGTAAAATAAGTACCATCAGCGATCAAAACATACTAGAACTCGGCATCAGTGCTGATTCCTACCGGCTTCCTATTCCGCTCAGTGGAGCATCTGTAAAGCTAGTGGATGATAGTGGCACAGCATACCCTTATTCGCAAACAACCGCGGGGGTTTATACGCTTTCTGGCATCAATGGAATACAAGGAAGAAGCTATCATATTGAAATAAAACTTCCCAACGGAAAATTCTACAAATCGCTTCCAGAGAAACTGCCCACTGTCACTAAATTAGATTCCGTTAATTATGAAATTACGAACGAATCTATTGTTGATTTTGAAGGCGTAGTTATCCAAAAAAAATTCTATAAAATCTATGCCAATGCAACCCTAACCTCAAGTAACACCTACTTAAGGTGGATTGTTAGCGAAGCCTTCCTTCTTACGCCTACCGATTTTCCTGATATCTTTGGTAGAATACCCCCACCCTGCTTTATCGTTCAAAATGCCGATCCGCAGAGGGTGGTTTTGGTAGATGGCTCCACGTTCTCTACCAATACAATCAAAAAACAATTAATAGCTTCGCGCGAAATAGATTGGACTTTTATTGAAAAACATTATTTCACCACCTATCAATCTTCGATTACCAAAGAAGCCTACGAGTACTGGCGCAAAGTAAATATATTGGCCAACCAAGTAGGTTCCATTTTTGATACGCCACCGGCAGAAATTGTGGGCAATGTTGTAAACGTAAATGATCCTTCAGAAAAAGTGTTGGGATATTTTCAAGCAATTAATCAAACCTTTAATCGGAAGGCATTCTATTCATCAGACCTGCCCTTTCCGCTACTTGGTTCAAAATGCGATTTCGATGGTGACTTTTCCCAACTTCACTATTCAACAAGATGTATTGATTGCATAAATGTTAAAAATAGCAGCTTTAAACGACCTAGTTGGTTTTAGATTTAAAATCATAATTTCTTTATACATCAACTACTCATTTTTTTTAGTTTTAAGGATAGCTCCTTATGCACAAGCCTATGTGTAACTGATCAAAATAACTTTTACATCGGAGAAGCTTATAACTCCCCTAACGTATTTAATATTTAGAATGCAGGGAACATCGCATGAATGTTATGTGTTTATTAAACAATGATTGCACACTTTGGATTTGGTATTCATTGTAGTTAGGTTTACGCTCCTTAAATGTTTAATCCTTGAATCTTTTTCTAAAGAAAAAAATCCTTAAAGCAATACAATTTGTTGGTTTTACGACTTTAATTAGTTGCATAAGTCAAATAGAGATACCTATAGATGTAACGGGAGGCAGGCTGGTTGTATCC
>JANXRR010000027.1 GCA_025356795.1 Bacteroidia bacterium | reverse complement strand
CTGGAGTGGATGTACCTATGCCTACATTCCCGGCATTAAAATAGATTGGATTGGTTCCTTGCCACTGCTGGGCATAAGAAGCAAAGCTAATAAGGGTGAAAAGGGTGAAAATGCGAGCCTTCATTTATTTTTTTTTAAGTCTTCAAGGTTTTGTAGCCTTTCATTCTGTTTTTGGATTGTCTTATTTAAATCAATCACATACAGAGTAAGCTCCTCAATTTTCTTAAGCAGCAGCATATTCATCTCACCGAGTTGAATTCCATTCTTCTCCATCTCTTTGGCAGAGGGCACTTCGGGAAGGTGTTTGTTTTTGTCTATGTAGGTTTTGATGGAGTCTAGTGGTGAGAGTTTGTAGGTAGGCTCGAAGACATAATCAGGACCGGGCACACTAAGATCTACTTTTACTTCTTGGGCATAAACTGTTCCGTTCACAGTAAGTTTTTGATTTGGCGAGGTGGTGCCGATGCCCACGTTACCATCTCCATTTATTACAATATCATCTCCATAATTCCAGGCTAGACCAGTTCCTACACCTTTGTCAAACCATCGTCTTGTCCCAAAGATCATTTTGCCTGTGGCAGTTCCACTACTGCTATTTCCCGCTACGGTGATTATTCTGCCTTGCCCCCAAAGATTGCTGCCGTCTGAGTTTGCGGGAATAACAAATTCCAATTGAGCTCCTAAAGTTGTGTTTCGACCACCTGTATTTGCTTGGATTATCAAATTGCCATTTGTTACCGCTGTGGCGTTTGAAGATGATCCAGCATCTAGAAGGTGTAATTTGGCGGAGGGAGTAGTAATGCCTATACCAACATAGCCTGTGTTGCTATTTAATATATTAGTTCCTGAGGTAATCCATTGTTGCCCAAAGGAGTTCAAGTGCACAGAAAGAAAAAGAAAGTAAAGAAGTTTTTTCATATTATTTTTTGTTTTCTAATTTTTCAATTCTAGTCTTAAGTGATTCATTTTCTTTTTTGGCGTCAATCACATACAAGGTCAACTCCTCAATCTTCTTTAGCAGCAGCATGTTCATCTCGGCTAGGTTCACACCATTTTTTTTCATCTCTTTGGCACTCGGCACTTCGGGCAGGTGTTTGTTTTTGTCTATATAGTTTCTTGATCAACTTTTCAGTCAATCAAATATATACGGCTAAGTGATGCCAGTCAACAATTGATCAGAATATATTATCTTCCTTAAATGAGGGTTATCGCACATTCGTGGCAAAAGCTCCCTTCAACTTAACAAAATGGTAACATAACACGCCCACACGTTACCTATCGGAAACGATTTTGATTTCCCGTTCAATATTTAAACAATAATTCCTGCTTCACTATACCATCCATACGTTTGGAATCGTTAACCGTTATGGATAGTCAAAAAAAAACAAATTAAACACCTACAATTATGGCAACAACCAATGAAACAGGCCATGCCAAGAACGTGGCCAACTTCGAATCGCTCACAGGCTTTTGTAATGGCTATGGGCCAATCTACAATCCCTCTAACCCTGCCATCAGAATGGAGGGCCTTGCAACAGTGCTAACGAATGGAAAGGAATGTTTGGAAACGCTCAAGGCGGCAACTGTTGTTTACAACAACGCCACCAACCAGCGTGAACTGGCCTTTGAGCCACTCAAAAAGCTTTCAACACGCATCATCAATTCCCTTGCCGCCTGTGGCGCAAGCCAGCAAACCATAGACGATGCCGATACCAACCATGCCAAACTTCAAGGTAGGCGCATGGCACAGAAGAAGGTGGTAGCCCCGTCCAAAGAAGGTGCCGCAGAGGAGCAACCGCTGAGCAATTCGGTGTCGCAACAGAGCTACGATGGCCAAGTAGAAAACTTCGCTAAACTGGTGGCCACGGTTTCGTCAGAGCCGCTCTATACCCCAAACGAGGTAGAGCTGCAAGCCCCTTCGCTGGTAGCCGTGCTTGCCAACTTACGAACATGCAACAGCGAGGTGGTAACTGCCATAGCCGCCCTTAGCAATGCCCGTATCAATCGCGACAAAATACTCTATGCCACTAATTCAGGCCTGCACGATGTGGCACTTGCCACCAAGGCATACGTGCTCTCCCTCTTCGGTAAGTCCAGCCCGGAGTATGGGCAAGTAGGTGGCATACGGTTTTCCGTGGGCAAACAGTAAACTTTTGATCTTGTTACTAACGGTAAGCCCTCCTTGTTATGCAAAACAGGAGGGCTTTTCTGTGAAACGCCCTGCGTTAGCTATGTTATTGCATTCGCTATCTGCAAACTGCTTACAACCTTACTCATACAACTTACTCCTCTTAACGAACTAGCTATCCGCATCAAAAAAGTACATCATCGCATCAAAAAGGCAGCGTCTGTTGCACTCATAATGAGCAGCTCGATGCAAAGGTTGGTGGATTTGGGGCGTTTTACCTCTTCCGTTACAGATATGTTTGAGGTAACTGGCAATGTCTATTAACTCGCCTCTATCTTGAATCATGAGAACTGTCAGGCAGACAAGCATATTTCAACGCAGTGAAATGAAAACTATAGCTTGTTGTAAAGGGAAGAACTTCTTACTTCACTTTATCCATCAAATAGGCAATCTGCACGATCGGCAAATACAAGAAAGAGCCAAACATGATCCGTACAGCCGACTTTCTACTTCCTGTTTTCATCAACGAAAAAGTCTGTGCAAAAAACAGGATGCCTCCGCTTGGCGTAGTCTCCGACTACGTCAATGCGTTTGCAAATCTCCGATTTGCACATTACAACAAATCTATTTCAATCCTCCCCTTCAACCCAGCATAGTTTCTGGCACAGCTGTAAACATAGTCTTCTGGTGCATCGACTATTCCAGACCGCACAGGGTTTTGGTGAATATAGTCCAATTTCTGCTGAGTAAATTCTTTGGAAAACAATTCCACAGCATGGTTTTCGTGTGTCCAAACTTGAAATTCGCTGGTGCGTGCATGTTCTTTGGCAGCAAACTCAAAACGCTTCAGCATCCAATCGCTCCTACTTTCGTTTGGTAAGCGGATACGTTCTAGAAGTTGGTTGGCTGTAAACTTTTTAAAATCGCGGATGGTATCTGATAACTTATGGCTCTCATGAGACCTGGCAATAAGATGGATGTGGTTGGTCATTATCATATAGGCATAAAGTTCCAAGCCTTTATTTTTGCGGCAGTATTCAAAACTGTTAACTACGATTTCTTTGTACTCTACCCGCGTGAAAATGTCTACCCATTTCACTATTTGAAAGGTGAGGTAGTAGAGTGCATGCTGATTGTAAATTTGATGCCCTTGGCTCATAAAGGTAAGTTATCTGTTATGATAAATATATTCAAATCAAAGATTTGATCACGCTGCATGTATTTGTTATGAAAAATATAGACAAATCAAAGATTTGATGACACCGTGACGTAGTCGGAGACTACGCCAAGCGGGGTAGCTCAGTGAAACGAGCACGCTGATGGCTCTATGCCTTTGTTGGTGTTGCGCGAAGGGAAGAGGTGCGGTTCACCAACAAACATTGCTAACTCTCCTTCCTTCACCATACTAAAATAATAAAACATCGTTCATCCAAGTTCATCTTGCTTGTTGGTGAACCTACGCGCCTTAGCTTACACGCAACACCAACAAGGGAGGAAGAGTGTTATGTTGAAAAAGGAAAGAAGCTTGCTTATCCTCCTCCTCTATGCCGAAACTTGTTATACTTTGCAACTTGATTAATGTATGCCGTTCTCAACTTCAATAACCTTTATTTGGATCACCCGCGTGGTATTCGTTAAGATTCATTGAACGATCTTTAAGTTTTTTAACCAACACTAAAAAAAAATTATGCTTACTGATATAACCCATAGAAAAGATATTGAAAAACTAGTAAATCAATTTTATGAAAAGGTACAGGCTAACGTTTTACTTGCACCTGTGTTTATTAAAGTTGATTGGGCAAAACATTTACCTACGATATATAACTTTTGGTCGTCCGTAATTTTTGGAGAGCAAAATTATTTTGATAATCCATTTGAAAAACATATTAATCTTGCCATCGGCAAGGAACATTTTACACAATGGCTTAAACTTTTCACGGAAACGGTGGATCAGAACTTTGTAGGATCAAACGCGGATGAAATTAAAATACGGGCAAACACTATTGCAGAAATTTTTCAACATAAAATGGGGTTGCTTTCCAATCAATGATTTCAAAATAACTTGTACTTTACTTCATTCATTTTAGCTTCCGGTCTTTTTCTTTTATGGGTAAATCGTTGATGCTTGCAAATCTTTTTTGCATTAATCCATTATCATCAAACTCCCACAATTCATTTCCATAACTGCGAAACCATTGATTGTGTTTGTCGTGCCATTCATATTCAAAACGTACGGCCATACGATTGTTTCGAAAACCCCATAATTCTTTTTTGAGTTTATAATCTAATTCCTTCTCCCATTTGCGTTTCAGAAATTGCTTTACTTCTTCTCTGCCGTTTATAAATTCCGTCCTGTTTCTCCATTCGGTATCGATGGTGTAAGCCAAGCAAACTTTTTCGGGATCTTTTGTATTCCAGGCGTCTTCTGCCATTTGCACTTTTTCAAGCGCAGTTTCCATTGTAAAAGGTGGAAGGGGTAATTTTTGAGTTTCCATATTACTTATGTTGTGTTTGAAGTGGTTCTACAACTACAGGCCAATCAACTTCTGTGTAGGAAACAATATTCACATAATTGGTGAACATATTGCGAATAACATTGGCAATGATTTCAAGAATCTCACCATCGGTGTAACCTTGATTTTTTAAGGGAGCAATATCAGCAGATGAAATTTCATTAGGACTGACTACTATTTTTTTTGCGAATTGAAGTCCCGCATCAAACTTTTCGTTGTCAGCATGAAAACCTTTTGAATCGTATATTTGCTGTTCTGTTAAGCCGGCTTTACTTCCTAAAAATGTATGAGCCGAGAGGCAATAGGTGCAACCATTATGTTCTGCCGTTGCCAAGGCAATCATCTCAGCCATTTTACTGCCAATAGCACCCACGCTTAATGCAGTATTTAATTTTACGTATGCATCAAGTACAGCGGGCGAGTTGGCCATCACTTTATACATATTGGGTACACGCCCTAATTTTTTGTGTACCATTTCTAATACTACCTGTGATGCCGGTGAAGCATCAGCTACTTCAATTGGATTGATCTTATTCATTTTATTATTGGTTATTGGTTCGGTTAAAGATATAGACAGTTTTGTCTATATAGCGGTTAAAAAAAATTTAAGTTTTAGTGTTTAATAAAGTAGTGGCAGTTTTTTTTGCGGTCTTTACTGGCCAGACATCAAGGTGAATTTTGCTTTGTACGATGGCGCCTTCAAAAAGCAAGAGGATACTATCTGAAATTTGATTGGCTTTTGCTTTATCATCCTCTATAATGTCGCTTACAAGATTTTGGAAGAAAGCTCGCAGTGTACTTTTATGATCAACAATTTCTTTTCTCATTTCAGCATTTTGCGTAGATACTTCTGCCAATAAATTAATAAACCGGCAGCCTTTATAATCATTCAGACGCATGTTGCGCTCTAAGAAATCAAAACACCTTAGCAGCTTCTCCATTGAAGTAGAGTTCTTTTCCAGAAAACTATTTAACGCATTAAACCAATCTTCTCTTGCTGCTTTTACATAGGCAATTCCTAAATCATCTTTCGAACCATAGTGCGTGTATAGACTAGCTTTGGCCACATTAGCTTCTTCAAGTATTTGATTTATACCTGTTGCATTATACCCTTGCGCATAAAACAATTTTGAAGCTGTTTGTAAAATTCTGTCTTTGGGGTTGGAGTTGCTTGCCATCTTTAACAAATGTAAGCAAGAAATTTGAAATAGACAAATCGGTCTATTTATTTACTGAAAATGGATATTAGTTTTTTCTACTCCTCTACAATTTAAAAATCGCTGGTTGGGTTAATTTACTTTATCCATTAAATAAGCTATCTGCACTATTGGCAAGTAAAGAAAAGAACCAAACATGATTCTCAAGGCCGACTTTCTACTCCCTGTTTTCATTAACGAGAATGTTTGAGCAAAAAAAGCAA
>JANXRR010000024.1 GCA_025356795.1 Bacteroidia bacterium | reverse complement strand
CACACGCGGCACTTTCCTCCGCTCCCTTTCAAAGTTGAATAATAACACATAGCTGGTGGAACCGAATGGCCGCCCATTTGGCGAGCAGCATTCAATATAGTAGTGCCATCTGCTACTTCTATTTCAACTCCGTCTATTGTTACTTTTGCCATTTGCTCAGTTAATTGTTATCTATTTAGTCATTGGTCATTAGTAATTGGTCATTGATTACTGATTATTTGTCTAATGACTAATGACTACAGGATGCTTCAAACTCTGCCCTAAAATGCCATTAGTTCACCTTTTGCTAGTCCTGCAATAACAGAATAGACAAGTAGTTCCACATCACAAGGACAAGTTGAACCATAATATATGCCTTTTGCATTATTGAACAAATCCATTTCCTTTTCAAGGTTTAAAGAAGTAAGGTTTCCGATTCATGAGCATTTGAAAAAACTATGTGAAAACATCTCCAACGCTAACTATAAAATTAATATTTCAATGAATACGAAGTCTATCCTTTTCAGTTAACTCGACTATTAATCTGTTAGGAACATAACCGAGGTCATTAAACTTATAACATTTAGCGAACATAACTCCTCTCCTATATCCTTTAATATTTATTAAAACATCGTGGGAGATTTTAATATTTTCAAGGAATGATTTCTTCTGGATTGAATTTTTCTTAACACTATAAAATTTTAGCGTTGCTGTATTGATTTCGACTACGAGGCTATCAACCTGCGAGCTTAGATTTTTGAATGTCACCTCAGTTTGCGTATCACAACTTAAAAGGATAGCAATAAAAATAACACTTAATATTACTTTCATTTTCTATTGGTTAGTCCAGATTAATTTAGTCAAGGAGTAAATACCATGCGTAGCCGTTAAGGGGATTTTATCGATTCTATTGATACATTATTCATTAATTCAGTCAATGCTTGAAATCAAAAATAATGGTATCAACATCAATCTTAATAACTGTTATTTTCTCCATTGGAATTCCATTAGAATAATAGCCAAAATGTTTTATTTTATCCTTGCCTTCTAATTTATATTTTAACAAATAATTACCATCAACCCTAGCGATATCAGACATATCTGTCTTGTAGGTTTTTAATTCCTTGGACTTGACAGAAATAAATTTAATTTGTTTGTTAGGTTTGATATATAAAGAGTCTATTGTACTCGAGGTATTATTTATTATTTCAAAATCTGCATTGACCTCGATCTTTTTATTGCAAGATGAGACGAGTAGTACAGCAGTAAAAAAAAATGATACTTTTAAGCAATTTGTTTTCATTTGTTATTGGTTTGTTGGTCTTAGAGATGTTGATGAGATAATTCCATTACGGCATACTGAACAATCTTGAACCCCATCACCATTTCCATCAAAATCTGGGGATGCAGTCCAATCTAAAGGACTTAAATATTTTAATTCGCCATTTAATAGTTTTTGCATTACTGCCTGAGATAGGTCAGAATCTGAAGTCAACAACGGGAACATGACATTCCCTAAATTATGACCAACGCTGTTGTTCCATAAATCCATTTGCTTTTCTAATGATAGCTGAATTGGAACCTCCGATTCATGAGCATCCGAGAATTTTTTAGCCACACTTGCTAAACTTATTGGGTCTTTTCCGCAGTCCCTTTCATTAAGGGCATTAAAAAAGGCATGCCTAAATGCATCGGCCTTGTCATTCAATCCACCAGTTGGGAAAAGTCTTCTGGTTTCCGCAAATGCTTTGTCTTTGTTTTTATCGATTAACAGAGCGGCCACCGGATTGGCTTTAACAAGTTGCTTTTCCTCAAAAGTTAGTTTTTTAAATCGGTCATAAGGGTCGGTATGAAAATTTTCATCCAGCCAAGCATCATCCAGCCACCACAAGTATGGATATCCCTGCTTGCTGCCCGGCCAAATAGGTGGGGGCAGCACGGCAATAGGGTCAGCAGCCCAAGGCCCATTAACGATGTATGTATTCAAAGGCTGCGAGCCAGTGCCTGACGAACCACCACCATAGCTGCCGTCAGGGATAAACGAGTAGGGCAATGGGTTGCTGTTGTTGCCGCCTGATGAACCTGTATCTGTGCAATCGACTATAATGGTTGTTGCCCATTTTACACACACCCTCGAATATTGGTTGTTGGGCTGGTACCATTCTATGCACTCTTTCGAGATGCTCACCGAGCAGCCCTGCGCCCTGCCGCCTTTGCTGTTCAGTTTTGCTTTGCTCAGGTAGAATTCTTGCAGCAGCATACCTTCCAGGTTGTACATCTTGACATTGCCCGTGAAGGAACCAAGGTCATAGAACTCATTGTCTGAAACATAGTCCAGCACCGTAGCGACAAACCCTTTTGAAACCCTCTTGAACACCAAGTTCTTGAAGGACTTTGGGTCTGGGTTTTTATCCAGTGGGATAGTGTAGGTGTAGTTTGAACTATCGGCCTGCAGTACTTTTAAAATTGAGTCTGCTTTATAGTTGGATATACCATCCATTATCCGCCCCGAGATGATACCCTTCCCCTTTGCCGCGAGGCCTATCTTCTGCATGGCTTGGTTGAGCATCGGCTCTTTGTCGAGAGAAGTGTAGACAACTTTGGCCAGTTTCTCTTTTTTGATATGGATGTCTTGCTGTTGGCAGGAGGCCAAGAGTAATAAGAGCGATAACAGTTTTATTGATAGTCTTTTCATGTAGGTATTTTATTAAATCTAAAAATTATTAAACCCATGAACTATATTAGTGTTCTACACACCCTTCAAATTCTGCCCTAAAATGCCTCACTGCGCTGGCCACTGGCCAAGCCGCAGCATCACCCAACGGACAAATAGTATTACCTTCAATTTTCTTCGCTACATCTACCAATATATCAATATCTTCTTTTCTTCCGTGGCCGTGATGCAGGCGATGCAAAATTTTCTCCATCCAACCCGTGCCTTCTCGACAAGGGC
>JANXRR010000003.1 GCA_025356795.1 Bacteroidia bacterium | reverse complement strand
GTTGATAAATAATTCGTTCAAAATAAGGCTGCAATTTATGGCCGTGTCGAGTTTCATTATAATTGGTTCTATGGAATGATTTACCCTTATTGATTTTTCGTTGGTTGAATAAGATGATTGTAAGTTGATCAACAGTTTTTCCATGAAATCTGAAATGTTTATCTCATTAACAGATTCCTTTTGAAGCAAGGTTTCATGTATGAGTGCAATGGAGTGGATCTTCTGCCTCGTTTCTTCCAGAAAACTTTTTACTTCACTGTTTTCCATTCGTGTCATACGAATGTAGATAAGTGATGAGATTAACTGTAAATTATTTTTCACCCGGTGATGTATCTCTTTTACCAATACCTCCTTTTCATGAAGATTCTTCTTCAAGGTTTCTTGATACTCTCTCACTTTAGAAATATCAAGAAAGGAACAGATTACGTGAATCAGTTCTCCGGCCTGATTAAAAATGGGATGTGCATTTACCTGAAGCCAAATTCTATCTTTTGATAAGGGCCTGTAAACGCCCATAATAACATTTTCTACAGCCTTCTGTGTTTTTATTGCCATTGGCACCGGATGGGCACTGCTAGGGAAGTCTTTGCCATTGTCGTGAATCACATTCCAAGCTGGATCAAAAGAGGTTCTACCCAACAGCTGGTCTTCAGAAACCCCCAAAAGATTAATGGCTGCATGATTATTCATGAGCACTTGCGAAGTTGAGTCTTGCAATAAAACCCCCACTTGTAAATCTCTGATTAAGTTGCGGAATCGTTCTTCGCTATCAGTTAAGGCTTTCTCTCTTTCATCTCTTTCTGTTTCGGTCCGCTTGCGTTCAGAAATATTTCGAACAATAGCACAAATGTATTCCTTGCCTTTGTATTCTATAATGCTGGCATTTATTTCTACCGGAAACACACTTTTGTCTTTGCATATATATTGGCTTTCAAATGTGATGCTTCTTTTTTGAACAATATCTACCCAATGGTATGCCCACACCTCTTTGGTATAAAGCAAATCGAAATCGGGGATCGACATGTTTTGAAGCTCATGTTTAGAAAAACCCAGCTCTAAAGTGGCTGCGGGATTAGCATTTATAATGCTTGCATCTTCATTGATCCATAAAATAATATCCGAAATATGATCGAGGGTAAAATTGGTAAACTTCATTACCTCCTCAGCTTCTTTTTCTTTGGTGTCGTCAATAAGAAGGCCATCCCACAGTATAGAACCATTGGATAACCGCCTTGGCTTTGAGTGAGCCGACAACCAATGGTATTTGTTAGCCGTATCCAAAAACCGGGCGCTATGGTGAAACTCTTTGAGGTGGGTTGCCGATTGTGAAACTGCTTGCCTAAAGCTGGAAACATCTTCTGGGTGGGCTGAAGATAAAAAAGGAGCAGAGTTTTGCATAATTTCCTGCGATGTTTTACCTAATACATTCTCAATACCTTCGCTGATGTAAGGGAAAGAAAAATGACCATCCGCAGACATCAAAAATTGATACACTGCACCGTTGGGAAGGTTGCCGGCAATAGTGTTTAAAAGCTCTTGCGTTTCCTTGATTTTACGTGCATGCTGGTTGCGTTCAGTAATATCTTTTACAAACGAGCAATTGTAGTCAACACCTTGGTAGTTTATTAAATTAGCAGTAATCTCTACATCCTTAATGCTTCCATCTTTTCTGCGTTGGCTGCTTTCAAAGGTCATTGTTTTCACTTCTTTAAAAAGTTGCCAATGCTCGGGCCAAACCTCTTTATCATAATTAATGTCAATATCAGAAACTCTTAACGATTTAAACTCTTCCCGCGAGTAGCCAAGGCTTTCATAGGCTGCTGTATTAAAGTCAAAAAAGCTTGCGTCTTCCACTATCCAAAAGATACATTCATGAGCATGGTCAATAGTAAACCGGGTTAAGTAAAGATTTTCTGTAAGGGTTTTTCTCTCGGTAACATCAGAAATGTAGCCATCGAATAACACACCTTCTTGAACAGCCTTTGGCATGGAGCGAACGTGGAGCCATCGAATAGTGCCATCCGTATGAAAACGCCTAAACTCAATATCAAAAGTACTGATAGTAAGAATGGAGTTTTCTTTTGCTCGTTTGAATAATTCTTTATCCTCTTTATGAATTGCCCGATAAAATAATTCTGCATCTTTAAGTATAGCTCCGTTCGAGAGTCCTGTAAATTCTGTTATGCCATTACTCATAAAAAGAAATTGACGAAATCCGTTATTTCTAATTGATAATTGATAAACAGCGCTGAATGGAATGTTCTCAGCAATGCTCAAGAATTGTTCGTTTTTTGTTCTTATATCTTGATCTTGCTTTTTAATCAGCATTTGTGACTTCCGCTTTTCTGTTATGTCTTCAAGAATGGATAAATGAAGTCCTGGTAAAATATTAGATACCGCATTATAACGGGCAGTAATAATTTTCTCTTGCTTTGTTTTTAACTCTATCGTTCCTGCTTGATGTTCATTCTTTAAAAATTCATTGAAAGGATCAACAGTCACACTTGATGGCACTGTAATATGCCTTACGTTTAAAGTAATTAGTTCTTCTCTTGAATAGCCAAGCATTTTACAAGCAGTCATGTTGCCGTCTACATAATTACCTTCGTTGTCAGCAAGAATAATAGCATTCATGGCATTGTCAAAAATTGCCTGCAAGCGTATTTGGCTGTTCCTCAATTCTTCCTGCGCCAACTTTCGTTGAGTAATATCAGATTCTATGGCTATGTAATTCTTGAGTGTTCCAGATGAATCAAACACTGGTTGAATTTCAATATCGAGCCAATATTTTTGGCCACTTTTAGTATAGTTTACAATTTCAAAGCGCGAGGGTAAGTGGTTTATTAGGTTTTGCTTAATTTTTGCATTGATAGAAGTATCGGTATCAGTTCCTTGCAAAAAAGAGGAAGGTTTTTTCCCGATCACTT
The DNA here is from genome assembly GCA_025356795.1 of Bacteroidia bacterium. Taxonomy (GTDB): domain Bacteria; phylum Bacteroidota; class Bacteroidia; order Cytophagales; family Cyclobacteriaceae; genus ELB16-189. The sequence continues at coordinate 193 of JANXRR010000003.1, read as the reverse complement.
CGCCTAATGTATAGCCAGTTACAGTTTCAAAAGATTTATTCACCCATTCAATTTGTTGTTCTGGGTTTGTTATAATTACTAAAAGTGGCCAAAAATATTGGCTCGATATTGAAATTCAACCAGTGTTTGATTCATCTGGAACACTCAAGAATTACATAGCCATAGAATCTGATATTACTCAACGAAAGTTGGC
>JANXRR010000626.1 GCA_025356795.1 Bacteroidia bacterium | reverse complement strand
CAAATGGGAAGAGACAATCGGTTTGTCGATTATTGCCTAGTCCTCTAATATTAATTTTAAACAGAATTATTCCACTAAGATTTGTTATACCCAAAGAACTTTGGTTTGAAAATGAAACCGCCATAAATAAGGATAAGTTTTTTGACGTACCATTTCTTTCAGGATGTTTTATGTTCTTAAAAATTGAAGCATTAAATGAAATTGGTTTTTTTGATGAAAATATCTTTTTATATATGGAAGATGTTGACTTGTGTAGAAGGATTCACATAAAATATAGAACCGTATTTTTCCCTTCGAAAACAATTTACCACTACCATAAAAGAGGTTCGCGTAAAAGAATAAACTTATTTGTCCATCATATAATTAGCGCAATAAGATATTTTAATAAATGGGGTTGGGTATCTGACCAAGAACGAAAATTAATTAATGAAAGTGCATTACTTAAACTTCAAAATGCAAGAGGACTTTGATCCAAATAAATCTGAATTATCTGAAAGCATAATCAAAGTACTTTGCTACTTTGATATTTTTAATTACCCTCTTAAATCGGAGGAGATATTATATTTTTTATGTACTAGTCACGTTATTCAAAAAGACGTTGACACCCAACTAGGCGAGCTTAAAATGCGTAAAAGAATATATCAGTTAGAAATTTTCTATAGTACCAAAGATGATGCAAGTTTAGTAGAGAGAAGAAAAAAGGGAAATATCGAGGCTCAAAAATTTCTAACAAAGGCAATTGCGCAAGCAAACCTGATTCATTCATTTCCTTTTATTAAATCCGTTATGACCTCTGGCTCCCTGTCAAAAGGATACATGGATGAAAAATGTGATTTAGATTTCTTTTTAATTACTGAATCAGGAAGAGTGTGGATTGCCCGAACGCTATTGGCTATCTATAAGCGAATTTTTTTACTAAATTCTCACAAGTATTTTTGTTTAAACTATTACATCGATGAGGATCATCTAACGATTGATGAAAAAAATCTCTTCACTGCAACTGAACTAGCTACTTTAATTCCATTGAAAGGAACAAATTATTATCAACAGTTGATGATAAAAAACAATTGGGTTAAGCATTTCCTTCCGAATTTTAAACCAAAGCCTTTTCTCGAGGATGTTAGACAAAACAAAGGAGTGCTTTCCATTCTTGTTGAGAAAATATTAAGATATCCGATTGGAGATCGGATTGAGTCTTATTGCATGAGAATTTCTCACCATAGATCGGAGCGATTATATCAAAGTCAATATTCCAAAGAGGACTTTGAAATTGCTTTCAAAACAAATAAAAGCACTTCTAAGAACCATCCCAAAAACTATCAGCAAAAGGTGAGAGAATTATACGAAGCCAAACTTAAAACCTTTCCAATAAATCTAAAATCAAATTGGAACTATGGAGAGTAAAGTCCTTCTTACCCACTCATACTTTTATAAACTTGATTCAAAGCAATGGAAGTTTAAGCAGCCTTACCCACCGCTTGGAACCTTATTGGCGGGGGCTGTTATACAAAAGGAAGGTTTCAATGTTACGCTTTTTGATGTTGGATTGAAAGATGACCCAAGTGCAATTACAAGTTTGTTGAAGAGTGGACAGGTTGAGTATTTCATTATTTATGATGATGGTTTCAATTACCTCACAAAAATGTGTTTAACGGTAATGCGAGAGGCTGCATTTACAATGAGTAAACTTGCAAAAGAAAACGGATGCACGGTTATCATTTCAAGCTCCGATTCTACAGATCATTATGAGAAATACTTTGAACATGGTGTCGATTATGTAATTAGAGGCGAAGGAGAAGATACTTTAAGGAATTTATTGAAAACACTTGAAGCAAAAGAAAGACCTTACCACGTTCGTGGACTAGTCTTCAAAGACAATAAGCAAACAATTGTAACTCCACCACGACCAGTCATGCGCGATTTGGATTCGCTCCCTTTGCCCGCCTGGGAGCTAATTGATGTTGAACCTTACCGAAAAATATGGATTAAACATCATGGGTATTTTTCGCTCAACATAGCAACAACACGAGGTTGCCCATATAAATGCAACTGGTGTGCAAAACCTATTTACGGAAATCGCTACAACTCCAGGTCACCAAAAAAAGTAGTAGATGAAATTGAATATCTGCTCAACACATTTGCACCAACTCACTTCTGGATGTGTGACGACATCTTTGGTTTGAAGCCTAAGTGGATCCAAGAATTTAGAGATGAAGTAGTAGCGAGAAACTTACAGTTCAAGTACAAGATTCAATCCAGGGTAGATTTATTAGTGCAAGAAGATACCATAGATGCACTCGCAGAATCCGGTGCCGAAACTGTTTGGGTTGGGGCAGAATCGGGCTCACAGAAAATTCTGGATGCCATGGACAAAGGCACCACCGTTCAAGAAATAAAAGAAGCCAGACTCTTACTAAAACAAAAAAGAATTAAGGTTGCCTTCTTTCTTCAGTTTGGATATTTAGGAGAAACAAAAGAAGACATTGATGCTACCTTAAAAATGGTGCTCGATTTAATGCCTGACGAAATCGGTATTTCAGTTTCTTACCCATTGCCTGGAACAAAGTTTTATGAAAAAGTAAAAGGTCAATTAAGCGAGAAACAAAACTGGAAAGACTCGGATGATCTCGATATGATGTTTCAAAGTACTTTCAATACAAAATATTACAAACAACTTCATCGATTTGTTCATCATCAGTTTGCAGCTAAAAAAGGATTCCATGCTATGATTGGAGTAATTAAAAACCCACTCACGCTTAGTCTGAAAACAATTAGACGATCACTATCCACCGTTTATCACATCGCTGCATTTACCATTCAAAAACGGTACTTAAATGCGCTATCAAAATGACAGTTCCTTTTGATATTCTTGCACATGACTACGATCAAACATTTACAAAAAGTTTGATCGGAAAAATTCAACGCAAACAAGTCTGGAATTACCTTGATAAAATATTGCCCGAACTTACTGGTAAGGAAATTCTAGAATTAACTTGCGGAACTGGGGAGGATGCTTTACAGTTTGCTCAACGCGGGTTTCACGTATTGGCAACTGATAGTTCAGAAGAAATGTTGCTTGTTGCCGAAAGCAAAGTGAAGCAATATTCACTTCATGGCAAAATCAAAACACAACGTGTCGATCTTGAAACTTTTGATCAACATGGATTTGATCAAAAGTTTGATTTGATTTTTTCAAACTTTGGCGGCCTTAACTGCATATCTCCAGAAAAATTCAAATCGATACTGAGCAATATGCAAGCACTATTAAATCAGAATGGAAGAATAGTGATTGTACTCATTAATGGATTTTGTTTGTGGGAAACCATTTACTATTCCTTAAAATTTGATTTCCGAAAAGCATTTAGAAGAATCAGGATTAAACCATCTATAGTTA
>JANXRR010000613.1 GCA_025356795.1 Bacteroidia bacterium | reverse complement strand
ATTAATCTTCTCGCTCCTACCCCATTTCTAAGGCGAAATAAGCTGTTGAGTCAAAGAAATTCAATATATTTGAATAAAGGATAACAAAATATTATCAGTAGATGGATTATGACAATTATTTCGCAAAAGACGAATACCCTGAATTAAATCAAAGGCTTTTTTTACCATTAAGGGAAAGTGGTAAAATGAACGCTGATCCCTCGGGATGGTTGGATACTTATTCCAAAGTAAGTGAAGACGAACTTTTCCCACCAGAAATACAAAAATATTATTCGGACTTCTACAACCAGTTAAATCCTATTAAAAAAGATATTTTGCCAATGTTGTCAGCTTGGGAGAACATAGAATTAATTCCAGAAAATGTAACTCTTTGTCATTCAGCAACAGTTGGTTCCGCGATAGCACTCTCTTTTTTGATTTCAAAAGGAATAAAAACAATTATTCTTGAAACACCTTGTTATTTTGCTACCTTTTACCAAGCTCAAACCTTTGGAATAAAAGTGATAAGAATACCGACATTTAAAGAAGATGAGTTTAAGCTTTCCATAACCGATGAGATAATTTCTAATAATACGCCTTGTGCTGTTTTTATAACTCAGCCCCGGACGGCCTTGGGTACTAATCAAAATGTACAAGACCTAATTGATCTTTCAAAAAATCTTGGAAAAAAAAATTATTTAATTATTGATGAAGCAACTGAGCAATCATTTCCAAGTACTTTGCACTCATTAAATTTTAACTCATATGATAACGTGATTAAGATACGAAGTCTATTCAAGGGTTTAGGGGTTAATGGTGTCAGGCTAGCATGTTTAATACATCATGACAAACATAGAAGACAAATCGCAGAAGAGATGGAAGTTATGCAGGGAGCATTAGATCTGTATAGCTTAAAATTAGCTGTTAAGATGGGCGAGAACATAAACCGTTTCAAATCTCTCCTTGGAGTTGCCAACGATCAAGTTGTGGCTCTTAGGAAGAAAGTCGAAATGCAAATACGAGGATCTAACTGCGAAGTGTCACCAATTGTCAACGGTTATATAGGTTGTGCAATCATCAAATTATCATCAGAATCAAAACGGAATGAATTTTTGGAATACTGCGCTTTTTCTCGCATGCCTGTAATCATAGGCTCAAGTATGGGTTTTGCTAAACACGATGGCTATGAGTTCGTACGACTTAATTATTTCAATAGAGAGAGTCATCTTTTAAAAGGATTAGAAATAATGTCCTCGTTTCATTAACTAAACTTCACTTACCTTTTTATCAAAGGATATCCAGCCTTTAATTGTTTTCATTAGTCGCTTGTATCGGTCTAAACTAAATTGCATTACTATACTAAGTTCATGATGCCCCGGAAGTAAAGTTCTAAGTCTGAAACTTAAAGCATTAGAGCTGTCTAATCCTGTGCTCTCTATTTTAATTAGTTGATTATCCCGCAATATACTGTTTTGCTTATTTCGTATACGGCGAGTTTGTTGATCCAATTTGTTTAACTCAAATTTAAATTTGGTCGTAAAGAGGAATAAAATGAGTGGCCATAAATCCTTAATGTCATTCCAATGTATATATAATTCATTGGGAGAGTTATGTTTTATAATTTTCCCAAATCTAATTGGTGCGATTTGTAGAATCGGCTTTAGTTCTTCTATATAATATTCTTTTTCCATTGGGCCTTCAACCAATATCCTGCAATACCCTTCCGTATCGCTTTCATAGAGCATGTTTTCAGCTATCCCCAGATATTTTTCTAGGACTCTTTCCAGCGAAAGGAATATTCCATCTACTGTACGCTGCAAATCCACAAATTCTTGCTTACTTGCAAATGCGTCCGATAATTTAGCGCTCATATCGAATAACTGTATCACCGTTCTTAAACGGACTTTATCATTGTCAAATTGGTACAATAAAAACTCATGGAGTTTCTCTATATGCAACTTGAAACGATTAGGATTTTTGCTTAGTCTAACCCAGTCCGAAACATTGAATAAACCCTCAACTTCATCCGTAGGTTGCGAAATAATCG
>JANXRR010000582.1 GCA_025356795.1 Bacteroidia bacterium | reverse complement strand
AAGATAATAGTCAAACAACTTGGTTAAAACCTAAATATAGTTCTTCAGATTCTGTTAAATCGTATCTGTTTCAAAAGGAGAATCCAACGTCAATCTTAAATTTTTACAAAAAATTTATTGCCTATAGAAACGCTGAAGCTGTCTTAACCAAAGGTGAATTGATAGCATCTGATATTGAAAATGAAAACATTGTAAGTTTTATAAGAGCCGCTGACAAAGATGAATCGTTGGTGCTTCACAACATCACCAATGCACCAGTTGAAATTACTTTATATGGTCCGTTGAAGAGGTTTAATTCTATAGATTACTCAACTTCGAATAAAAGAATTAAATTGAAAAAAGGAGTATTGACAATTCCTTCCTACACCTCATTAGTTATCAAAGAATTTCCACGAAAATAAAATAACCTTCGCATGACCTTTGGAAAATTACGTGTTATCATAGAAAACGTTCAACCCTCGATAGATAATGGTCTCTATCCTGCTAAGCGAACGGTTGGCGAACGAGTTGATGTTACGGCCAATATTTTTGGAGATGGTCACGATCACATCCGCGCAAGCGTTCTCTTTAAAAGGGAAGGAGAAAAAAATTGGTCATCTGTGGAGTTGCTGCCAACATTTAACGATGAATGGTCTGGTTCTTTTTATGTGACTGAAACCGGACGTTATAATTTTACCATTCATGCATGGATCGATTATTTTGATACATGGTATGATGGTTTTAAAAAGAAAGCTGCTGCCAAAGTAGATGTGCATGTAGAATTAATGGAAGGTGTTATTTTTTTGAAAACAATTGGAAAGGGAAATAGGGAATTGCTCGCCAAAGCAAAGAAGTTGGAGAATAAAGAAAATTATCACGATTCAATTGAGTGGGTGCTTAGCAAAGAGTTTGAAAATATAGTCCATCAACATCCGCTGAAAGAAAACGAGACTAAGTTCCAACAAGAGTTAGTAATTATTGTAGAGAACAAAGATGTGTTGTTCAACAGTTGGTATGAATTTTTTCCGAGATCGAGTTCACTTGAAGCTGGCAAACATGGCACGTTTCAAGAGAGCATAAAGTTGTTGCCTCGCGTAGCTGCTATGGGCTTTGATGTACTCTATTTCCCACCCATTCATCCCATCGGAAAGGTAAATCGTAAAGGCAAAAATAACAGCGTTCGTTCGCAACCCGGAGAACCCGGTTCACCTTGGGCCATAGGCAGTAATGAAGGAGGCCATAAGTCAATTCTTCCTGAATTAGGTACACTTGAAGATTACCGTCAACTCGTTCAAGAAGCTGCAAAGCACAAAATCAAAGTTGCCTTAGATCTTGCCTTTCAGTGCGCGCCTGATCATCCATACGTGAAAGAACATCCCGAATGGTTTAGACAACGGCCTGACGGCTCGATTCAATATGCAGAAAACCCGCCTAAAAAATACCAAGACATTTATCCATTCAACTTTGAGTGTGATAACTGGAAGGAGTTATGGGAGGAGCTGAAATCAGTAATTTTATTTTGGATACAACAAGGAGTAACTATTTTTAGAGTTGATAACCCACACACCAAACCAATTCCCTTTTGGCAATGGGCTATTAGTGAAGTAACAAAAGAATACCCGCACGTTATTTTTCTGGCAGAAGCTTTTACCCGGCCAAAGGTAATGGCCTCATTGGCTAAGATTGGTTTTACACAGGGCTATACTTACTTTACTTGGCGTGTGAATAAGCAAGATATTGTTGATTATATGAAGGAGCTTGTGTATGGTCCTTCACGAAATTATTTCCGCCCAAATTTTTGGCCAAATACACCCGATATTTTACCTTATCATTTGCAGAACCAAGGCGAGAATAGTTTTATTCTTCGGTTCGCATTGGCTTCAACACTCTCATCAAGTTATGGAATATATGGCCCTTCGTATGAGTTATTTGAAAATACACCTGTAGAAGGCAGGGAAGAATATTTTAATTCTGAAAAATACGAAGTGCGTAATTATGATTGGAAGAAAACCAATCGGATGACCGACATTATTTCATTGGTGAATAAAGCAAGAAAGGAAAATCTTGCTCTTCAATCTACGTGGAATATTCAATTCTGTGAAATTGAAAATACTAACCTGATCGCTTATCTAAAAACAACTGACGACCTATCAAGTATAATATTAGTTGTAGTTACACTCGATCCTTACTCTAATCAACAAGGCTATGTTCAATTACCCAAGCAACGATTGAAGCTAACGGATAAGATCAATGTAAAGCTCACAGATTTGATAACAGAAGAAAAATACACATGGACTCAAGAATGGAATTATGTAGAACTCAATCCCTACAAAATGCCTTTTCATTTATTTAAACTTGAAATACACGAATCAAATCTGTAGGTATGGCAACAACTGTGAAGAGCGATCCATTATGGTTTAAAGACGCGGTTTTTTATGAGTTAAGTGTACGTGCTTTTTATGATAGCAACGGAGATGGCATTGGCGATTTTCCGGGCCTAATTCAAAAGTTAGATTACTTGGAAGACTTAGGTATCAATACCATTTGGCTTATGCCATTTTATCCGTCACCATTGAAAGACGATGGATTTGATGTGATGGAGTATTGCGACATTCATTCTGATTATGGGACACTTGCTGACTTCAAAATATTTTTGAAAGAAGCGCACAATCGAGGAATAAAAGTTATCATTGAATTAATTCTCAATCATACTTCCGATCAACATAGTTG
>JANXRR010000575.1 GCA_025356795.1 Bacteroidia bacterium | reverse complement strand
GGTATTGCCGCATCGTACCTTTCAACAAAGGGGTATTGGGTGTTATCCATTCATTATTCAATTTAAAAACAATATTAGCATACGAAGTGTCTGTAACTAAGCCTTTTTTAATAATCAATACATCATCACAATATTCTTTCTGATTAAAGAGTTTATTAATGCTTCCTCTTTCGCAATACTTAAAACTATAGTCTATCAAATCATCTTCTATCAACTTCAACGATTCGATACATTTAAAGGTATATGGTTGATATTCGATGCTTTGAATTTGAGTATCGTAAACAACCCGACATTTATAAAGGCCATCCACGGGCACAACCATTTTTGTCAAAATTTCTTTTAAATTAATTTTTGATCCTTTAAAGGACAATGAAAGACGAGCATCATCCATTCGGTTTAAATGATAGTTAAGATTATTAAAAATTCCGTTTTTCAAACGTATGGATTCAACCAACAGGGACATATATCTTGTCTAACATTTCTTGATATTCCTTCTCAACTAAACTTTGAGCAGTAACGCCACCACCGCTTCTATAGTAAAACTTATTCTCTTGCTTTTCGATGTAGCGTATCACGACTCCACTATCCAATTTTTGTCCATCAAAATAACCAATCACTCCTGTATAAAAACCACGATCTTCACCTTCAGCTTGTCGAATAATATCAATAGTTTTAGCCTTGGGCGCACCGCTTACAGAGCCTGCTGGTAATAACGAAATCAAGATTGTGCCCAAGTTTGATAAATAATCATCTGGCAGTTTTCCTTCAATCTCTGAACTTACTTGTAATAAATTTTTTAAGGTGGTTTTAACTTCTTCCACGTATCTAAACTTAGTAACTTGAACATTCGTGGCAACTAAACTTAAATCATTTCTTATAAGATCAACAATGGTTGTATGCTCGGCCAATTCCTTTACATCATTCAATAAAATTTCTCTTGCATTGGGTAAGGAGGCGTTGATAGTGCCTTTCATTGGATACGAGAAAATTTTTTGATCGTGGATTTGAACAAAAATCTCTGGCGAGAAGACAAGAAATTGATCCTGCCACCAAAGTTTATATTTAGCCCTACTTAAAGTAAAAAGCTCTTCTAATGTTTTATTTATTTTAATCTCAGTTTTACTTGTAAGGTTTATTAAAAAAGAATCACCACGGATTAATTTTGTTTTTATAAAATCAAATTTTTGCTTATAAGTTTTAAAGTGATCTGCAAATTTAAAAAGCACAATCTTTTCCTTTAGAGTTGATTTAGATTGAAAAGCATTTGTAAATCCGTTTATGTCAAACAAAATAGTCTGTGGATCCAATTCATTTAATGAAACTGCTAACGGGTTCTTTATTTCAAAATCAACCAAAAATAAGAAAGGAATTTTACTCTTGCCCCACGTGTTTAGCTTTTCAACAAATTCGGCCTTCGTCATTTTTGTTTAGGGAATGTTCATGTACTTATGCGTTTGCAAAGATACTTTCCATTGAGGGTGCGCCTTCACGAAATCAACAATCAAAGGCATCATTTGCTTTTGGCGCGACCATTCAGGTTGAAGAAACAATTTACATTTTGAATTTAATTTAGAAGTAAAACTTTGTGCCCATTCAAAATCACTTGGATGATAAATGATTACCTTAAATTCATCTGCGGTTTTGTAAATAGATTGATGAGGTGCTTTGAATTTCTTTGGTGAGAAACAAATCCAATCCCATTCACCGGTTAATGGATAGACTCCTGAAGTTTCAATATGAGTGCGGAGTCTTTGATTTTTTAACGTATCGGTAAGCTGTTTCAAATTATGCATGGCAGGTTCCCCTCCTGTGATCACCACTATTTCTGTACCTGTTTGCTTTGCATTTAATACAAGGTTTTCTATTTCAAGTTTTGGATGCAAAGAAGCATCCCATGATTCCTTTACATCGCACCAAACGCAACCTACATCGCACCCTCCCAATCGAATGAAATAAGCAGCATGACCTTGGTAACTTCCTTCGCCTTGAATGGTGTAGAAGTGTTCCATTACGGGTAATTTAAGATTTGAGATTTGAGATTTGAGATTTGAAGTCATGTCAGAATTTTTCGCTCCATCTAAAATCATAATTCTAAAATCTAAATGGCACTTAAGGATTTAGATTCTCTGCTGCCTTCAATGTATTTAAGAGCAACGAGGCGATTGTCATGGGGCCAACACCACCAGGCACGGGAGTTATAAATGAGCATTTCGGTGAAACGTCTTTAAACTCTACATCCCCTTTCAGTGAATAGCCATTTTTAAATTGAGGGCCCTCTACGCGTGTCGTGCCAACATCAATTACGGCTGCGCCTTCTTTCACCATATCAGCTGTAATAAGGCCTGGTTTACCAACAGCCACTACTAGAATGTCGGCTTGTTGAGTAATACTTTTTAAATCAACGGTATATTTATGGCAGATCGTAACAGTGGCATGACCCTGTTGAACGAGCATCATGCTTAAGGGAGCTCCTACCAATCTGCTCGCGCCAACAATAACACAATTTTTCCCTTGGGTTTCAATGTTGTACCTGCGCAATAATTCCATGATCCCGAAAGGGGTAGCAGGCAACAATAAAGGATTCTTTGAAATGATGCTTCCGAAATTATGATTGGTAAACCCATCCACATCTTTGTCGGAGCGGATTTTTTCCGTGATCTTCTCGACAGAAATGTGAGCTGGCAAGGGAAGCTGAACGATAAAGCCATCCACATCTTCATCGTTGTTCACGTGGTCGATATGTTTCATCAATTTCTCTTCGCTAATGGTATCGGCAAAGCGCATCATGGTATAATGAAATCCAACTTCTTTGCAGGCTTTCACTTTATAATCTACATAGGTTTGGCTGGCGCCATCATCACCCACTAAAATGATTGCCAGATGTGGAACTTTCTTATTGAGTTTTTTGCGCTCGGCCACTTTAGCAGAGATCTCTGCCTTTATATCAATAGATACCTTGCGGCCATCAATTAAAGTATAATCTTTCGTTTCGGTCATTTACTGCTTGTTCCTTTTAGAAATTCTTTTGGCATGCCTGGCACTAAACCATTTTTCTTTTTGATCCTCCTCACTACCAACCAGTGTTCAATAAATTCGCCTGATAGTTTTTTATGTAAAAACTTTGCCTTTAAAAGTTGTTTTTGCTTTTTCTCCAAGGCAGCTTCAGCCTTCTTTAGCTCGGTTAAATATGCTGGCTTGATTTTCCCTACTATTGATTTTGTAGACTTACCCTTCGCCATGTTATTTAATCGGATTCTTTTTTATGTATTCCAGAAAATATTTGTTGATTTCATTTTGTGATTTCATTGATTGATTTAAGCGTTCATCGAAAAGCTCCATTCTTCTTTCATTTAGCTCAAGCCTAGTTTCTACTTTCACCATTCGCTTAATTGTAAGCTCTAACCTCTTGTTGAACGCCTTCATTCGCTCATCAAAAGCTTCCATACGAGCATCTTCTTTTTCTCTTCTTATCTCGATGTTTGCTAATTGCATCAGCATTTCACCAATTATTTCATCAAAATTCCTTTCCATAAGAATTTTTATTGTGGATCCTACTCTATCTTTAGTACAGCCATGAAAGCCTCTTGTGGTATCTCTACATTACCTACCTGGCGCATTCGTTTTTTTCCTTTCTTTTGTTTTTCCAACAATTTGCGCTTACGCGAAATATCGCCACCATAACATTTGGCCAAAACGTTTTTACGAATGGCACTCAAGGTTTCTCGCGCTACAATTTTTTGGCCAATGGCTGCCTGTATTGCTACTTCAAACATGTGGCGTGGTATAAGTTCTTTTAACTTCTCACATAATTTCCGGCCCCACTCTTGCGCCTTTTGTCTATGAACTATTGCTGAGAGGGCATCAATCTTATCACCGTTTAATTGCACATCAAGCTTTACCATGTCGCTTTCGC
>JANXRR010000565.1 GCA_025356795.1 Bacteroidia bacterium | reverse complement strand
ACTTCGTGCAAGTTGTGATACCGTACTAGTAATTTTAAATGACAAATTGCGGGAGATCTATGGAAACCTTGCTATTGGTCAGGCTTTTGGTGAAGCTGATAATATTTTAACAACCGCGGCTAAAGGCATTGCAGAGATTATCACGCTTACGGGGTATGTCAATGTTGATTTTCAAGATGTAAGAACAGTGATGTTGAATGCAGGTGCAGCCGTAATGGGCTCTTCGGAAACACGCGGAGATAAGCGCGCAATCAAAGCGGCACAGCAAGCGTTGGCATCTCCTCTTCTCGATAATCGTGAAATTATGGGAGCGAAAAAAATTCTTCTATCCATTATTTCAGGAGAAGAAGCAGAATTGCAAATGGATGAACTAAGCCAAATAACAGAATACATAAATGCACAGTCAGGTGATGAAGCTGAAGTAATATTTGGTCATGGTGTAGACACTAATTTAGGGGATAGAATTAGAGTGACGGTGATTGCTACCGGCTTTGATACTGCGAGCAAAGTGACAAAGAAAGAAGAGAAGAAGGTTCATGAATTGGATAAATCCCAAATACCTCTCTTTGGCGGCATAGATAACTCCGTTAACCATAGACATCAGGATTTGGAACTCAAAGTTAAAACACCTGCATCTAAAATAGAGGATCAAGAACTTGTTAACTTTTCTTTTGACGATGTATCGGAACAAGAACCGAAAAAGGAAAATTCTAAACCACTTGACGAAGACACTACTGAAAAAAGAGCCTATTCTTTTGAATGGACGGGCAGCGACAATAAATCCAGGGTACAAGAAGATGATGGCGAGGATGATTTATTTGGTATGGACGATGAGTTTGAAATGGGCAAAGGGGTTTCTGTAGAAGAAGTGATAAATGAAGATGGTATGATGGAGTACCGAAGAACAAAAGATAGGCTTGAGGAACAGGCAATAGCGAGAAGGGAAAAATTGAAGGCATCCAAAAAAGGAGAAATGACGAAGGAAGAATTTACAGAAAAATGGACATTGCCAGCTTATCTCCGCAGAGGTGTTAAAATGGATAATGTTCCTCATTCTTCAGAATCCTATATCTCACGATATAACTTGAATGATGACAATAGCTTGTTGGGTAACAATAAATTTTTGCATGATAATGTAGATTAGATTTAAGTGCTTAGATATAGGTATCAAGACACGGTATATCATACTTTCTAACGTCTTGCTGCTGATGTCTGAAGCCCTGGTAAAAGGCATGGCATTTCCGGTGCGTCAGGTTTTACTCCATTCGTAGTGGTTGTTGGTGGTAAATATTTTTAGCCGGTATCGGAGTGCCTTTTTTTTTGGTGGGATTTTGAGAAGGATGACCTCTTCTATTTTTTTGAATCCTGTATTTTGTTTTTTAAACTGAAATGCCAGGTGATGAGCCTGGCATTTTTTTACACCTTGTTGCAGATTTTCTTTAGGTCACGATGGGTTTAAAAGTGAAGCAGGCATTTCTGTTTTTTCTATGCAATCCACTATGCTTAAAGACCTACTTAATCACTTTCTTGTTTTTAATTATCTTTAGAAAAACTTTACTTATGAAGAAACTATTTGTTTATATCGCTTCTCCCATTCTTATTCTTATTGCTATTTACTTCCTTGGGCCAACACCAGAAAAACCAAAGTTTGATAAAGTACTTCCTGTGGTTCAAGAAGAGGCTATTGCATTAGAAACCTTTATTAAGAGTAATGAAAGCAAACACAAAGTGAAGGCCAACAATGAAGCTAGAATTATTTGGGCAGATTCAACAAAGAAGAAAACTCCTTACAGTATAGTTTATCTTCATGGCTTCTCTGCTAGTCAGGAAGAGGGTGCCCCCATACACACAGATTTTGCGAACACATTTGGTTGTAACTTATACCTTGCCCGGTTGGCAGAACATGGAATAGATACAACCGAACAATTATTAAACTATACACCAGATCGATTATGGGAAAGCTCTAAAGAGGCTTTGGCTATTGGAAAAGCTATTGGAGAAAAGGTAATCATCATGAGTACATCAACAGGCGGCACAGTGGCCTTAATGTTGGCTGCAGAATACCCCCAAGATGTTTTTGCATTAATTAATATGTCGCCCAACATCGCCATTAATGATCCAAATGCTGGGCTCCTTAATAATCCTTGGGGTTTGCAAATTGCTCGACTGGTGGTAGGTGGAAATTATCGCACGTTTCCTAAAGACTCATTAAAGGATGCATATTGGAATAACCCCTATAGGTTGGAATCTGTTGTTCAATTGGAAGAACTTGTGGAAGACACTATGACCCCCGAAACCTTCAAGAAAGTAAAATGCCCTTCACTTACGTTATACTATTACAAAAATGAAAAGGAGCAAGACCCTACCGTGAAAGTTTCAGCTATTATAGAAATGAATAAGCAATTGTCAACACCTGAATCAACTAAGAAGGCGGTGGCTATACCCAATGCTGGTGGTCATGTATTGGGTTCGCATGTTGTTTCTAAAGATTTGATTTCAGTGAAGCAAGAGGTAGAAAAGTTTGCAGTTGAAATACTCTACCTTTCTAAGAAGAACTAATTTCTTCCATGCCCACCATCATTTGTTTTTCGCAATCCCAAACCTTTAAACGTAAACAAGCAGACACATCTTTAAAACTAAAA
>JANXRR010000557.1 GCA_025356795.1 Bacteroidia bacterium | reverse complement strand
CGGTAGTAAAAATATGTTTGGCTGCATCTAACCTAAAGCCATCTACTCCCAACTCTGTCAGCCAATATTTGCCGATCTCAACAAACTCTTCTTTTACTTTTGGATTATCAAAATTTAAATCGGGCATGCCACCCCAGAAATAACCGTAATAGTTTTCTCCTACTGTATCGCTCTTTACTTCATGCCATTGATTAATATTATCGGAGTCTAATGATATTTCTTTTTTCGCAATCACCTTTGCTATAGAATCTTTTTTTGCCCACACATAATAATCGCGATAAGGGCTGGCCTTTTCATTGATAGCGCTTTGAAACCACGGATGATCATAACCGGTGTGATTAACAATCAAATCAATAACAACTTTAATATTTCTTTTATGTGCTTCACGAACAAAGTTTTTAAAATCGTCTACGTTGCCATATTCAGGATCAATGCTTTTGTAATCCATCACATCGTATTTATGATATGATTTTGATTTCATAATAGGCATGAGCCATATTCCATTAACGCCAAGTTGTTTTATGTAATCGAGTTTTCGGGTTAATCCAATAAAATCGCCAATGCCATCTCCATTGCCATCGGCAAACGACCGCACAAAAACTTCATATTTTACACCTAATGGCCAAGGTGGTGTTTTTTTTTCTTTGCAAGAGAAAGCACCAAACAACATTAAGAAATAAGCCGTAATTGATTTTTTACTCACACTACTTTATTTTAAATATATAAGAGCTAAAAGCTGGAACATCAACCTCGAAAGAAAAATCGCGAGAAAAACCTATTTCGGTACCGCTTCGTAAAAGGTCACGCCCAATGTAAGCTTCCTCACTATTCAATTGCAATCGTTTTGCAACCTGGGCAGGCAATTGAATTTTGATAGGAAGGGTTTTATCGTTAAATCCAGAAATAATAATCAATTTTTCATCTTCAAAATGACGAACGAAGGCATGGATCTTATGAGTGATGTTTCCCGCTTGGATGTTGAAGGCTGTGAGATCGTAATAATCTCCATTGGCAATGGCCTTGTTAGCGTTAGCGAAGGTAAGTATATCTCCATAAAATTGTCTCAACTGTTTTTGATCTTCCGCTAAAGTGCCACCATCAAAGGTTCCGCCATTCATCCATTTTTGATGTTGCGGCACGCCCCAATAATCAAACAATGTAGTTCGGCCATCATCAGCGCCAAAGCCTTCTGCTGCTGCACCAGGTTCTCCCACTTCTTGACCGAAATAAATCATGATGGGGCCTTTATCAATCAATGTGCTTATGACCATTGCAGGAATTGCTTTCCATGGATCGGTTGCAAAAAACCGGGAGGCAATCCGTTGCTCATCATGGTTTTCCATAAAGTGAACCATGTGGTCATTTATATCGCTCAAGCTAGATTGTATAACGGCTATGTCTTGTGTACTTGAATGTTGATTCATTAAGTTACGCAGCGTATCATACAATTGAACTTTGTCATACAAATAATCAAATCCACCTGTGTTAACATAATTTCTGTACTCGGCAGGGTTATAAATTTCGGCAATAAATACAATTGATGGTTTCACTTCTTTCACTTGAGGTATTGCCCACTGCCAGAATTCAACAGGCACCATTTCTGCCATGTCGCAGCGAAAACCATCGACATTCTTGTTGGCCCAATAAATAAGAATATCCTTCATCTTTATCCAAGTATCGGGTACCGGATTGAAATACGTTTTGCGCTCATGCTGTATGTCAACTCCATAATTAAGCTTAACGGTTTCATACCAATCATTAATGCTGGGCGCTGGAGTAAACTGATCGTTGCCAGTAACTTTTGAAGGGACTTCTTGAAACGGGGAAAGAGTGGCAGCACCAATGGCGTTTATGAAAGTATAATTGATGGGGGCTTTAAAGGGTTGACCTGGCAAATAATAAAAATTGTTGGTTGGCTTAAACGAAACACTCACGTCATCCATTTCACCTAAGTCTTTTACGCCAATTGGCTTAGCATCTGACTTATATTTTCTAGCCACATGATTGGGTACAAAATCGATAATTACTTTCAAGCCTGCATTGTGTGTGCGTTCTACTAATTGTTCAAATTCCTTCATTCGGCTGGGCACATCAACCGCTAAATCAGGATTAACATCATAATAATCTTTGATTGCATAGGGCGACCCTGCTCTGCCCTTGATAACGGTGGGATGGTCTTTTTCAATTCCGAATCTTGAATAATCAGTCAAAGAACCATGTTCTATTATTCCGGTAAACCAGATATGAGTTACTCCCAATTCCTTTACTGCTTTTAAAGCGGCTTGGTTTATGTCATTGAATTTGCCTACCCCGTTTTGCTCAATCGTTCCGTGCGGCACATTTGCTGTCTTCTGGTTTCCAAAAAGGCGGGTCATCATTTGGTAAATAACAACCTTAGTGGAATTTGGTTGAAAGAGCATAGTATCGGGTATTTTTTCTTTTGGGGAAGAACAGGAAGAGAATAGCAACAGAAAGCAACAAATTCTTAACACTTTAGTGAACATAACCATTTAAATCAAGCCACAAGATAATAGAAAAGTCGGAAAGTCAGGAGAGCCCGTTAAGTCGGTAATTTCGGAAATGCGAAGCTAGATTATGAATGTTCTTTAGCCTTTCGAAAGTGTCACCTTTCGAGATTCAAACCAATAAAACCCCAGCACTGCTAAACAAATCACGAGGCCCAAAAACTCGCGCGATTCCTCAATATATAGGTGTTGCATTTTGGCAAGGTCATCGAAGAGAAGAGATTTATTTTCGGTGCCAAGCCATTCCAATAACCCTGGAAAAAGAAGGATAGAATAAATTAAGTACCCTAAAGCCAGCACAGCCATTAATATTGGATAATATTTTTTGAATACCGACAATACACAAACAATCACCATTGCGAGGTAAATTATAATCCAAAGAATAGGATCTGGATCGTTCAGTTGAACAAAAGCGAAAGAAATAAACATAGCTGCAAGAAGGGAGCTTACAATTTTCATCGGGTAGTATAGTTTTAGGATTTAGATAATTAAACAATAATAATTTCTATTATTGAATAATCAAGGATCTTTTCTGGAAATCATATCCTTAAAAACGTACTTTAAAAGATGGGCAGGTTTCCCCCAAGTACTTTCGCTAAGTGTATAAAAATTAGTTCCACCTACTGACCATGCCACAGCCTCGCCTTGTTGTTCTGCAATATACGATAACTCAATTGGCGGCCGTGTTAAAAGTTGGGAAATACTCTCCTTTTCAAATCGTTCCCAGTAATAAATTCTAGTATAGTTTTTGAGTAGAATTTTCTTGCCATTATTCGAGATACTTCCGGCAACAATTTCATGATAAGGGATTGTTAGCACTCTCTTAAAAATCATAGGGTCTTTAACAAGTGGATTGGGTGCAAGATATAAGTCGGCCGAATCCCTTCTTTTGGATAGAATAAAAATATCGTTTGTGATCGGATCTAGCAAAATAGTTT
>JANXRR010000505.1 GCA_025356795.1 Bacteroidia bacterium | reverse complement strand
ATGAAAACACACGGCTTTTCTTATGAAGTTATTTTTATTGACGATGGCAGCACGGATGGCACGTGGGCGCAGATAAAGAAAGCAAGTGCAGCGGATCCTTCTTTTAAAGGGATTAAATTCAACCGCAATTTTGGTAAGGCTGCCGCTTTGCAAACAGGCTTTCGCAAAGCCACGGGAAGTGTGGTGATAACCATGGATGCTGATTTGCAAGATAGCCCAGACGAAATACCAGAACTTTACAATATGATCACCCAACAAAAGTATCATATTGTTTCGGGTTGGAAGAAAAAGCGGCACGATCCTATATCCAAAACCTTTCCGTCAAAATTTTTCAACTGGGTGTTACAGCGCCTTTCGGGTATTTATATCCACGATTTCAACTGTGGCCTAAAAGCCTACGATGCTATTGTAACAAAAAATATTAGTGTGTATGGCGATATGCACCGTTACATTCCAGTAATTGCCAAGTGGGCTGGCTTTACTAAAATCACCGAGAAGATAGTAGAGCACCACGAACGCAAATACGGCCACAGTAAGTTTGGCTGGCAGCGGCTCTTCAGTGGGTTTCTAGATTTGCTTTCTATCACGTTCGTGGGAAAATTCAGGCGCAAGCCCATGCATTTTTTTGGCACTATGGGTTTAATTTCTTTTTTATTAGGCCTCCTTTTTACGTTCAAATTATTTTGGGATAAGCTCGATTCTCTTTTTATTTCAAAAACTCCCCTGAAGCGCGACATTACCCAGCAGCCATTATTTTACCTCGCTTTAGTTGCCGTTGTCATTGGGTCACAGTTATTCTTAACGGGCTTCTTAGCGGAGATGATTGCTACGCAATCGGTTTCAAAGCGCGATTACCTTGTCATTGACGAAGTTGGCATGGCGGAAACAAAGTCAATTTCTTAAGTTCCATTTCTTGGCGAAGATTTAACAATAATTTAATTGTGGCAGATTGTGGCGATCTGGTGTAACAAATTGGCGATTTAAACGATATAGCTTTGGGCTAAAATTGAATGGGTAAAATGCTTTTCAATTGTCTTGGCTATAAGTATTAAACTAAAAATTGTAAATGAAGTTCTCTTACACACATCTTGTATTTCTTTTTATTATTTGTTTTCAACCTGCCTTTAGCCAAACTTTAAATAAGTTTACTATCAATGGTTACATCAAAGACGCCTCGAACGGTGAAGCGTTGATTGGTGCCACTGTGTTTATCAAGGAAATAAACAATGGAGTGCTTACTAATGAATACGGCTTTTATTCTATAACCCTGCCTGCCGGCAAGTATTCATTGGGAGTAACGTACCTTGGTTATCTTTCAGCATCAAAACCTATTATACTTGATAAGGATACGCAAGTCAGTATCGAGCTAGCCTCTGAAAGCACTCAACTTCAGGAAATAATTATTGAAGCGGAGCCCGATGAGCCCACAGTGCGCAATACGGAGATGAGCACCAACCGGCTTGATATTAAAACGATCACTAAAATACCTACACTACTCGGGGAGGTAGATGTGATACGAAGTTTATTATTATTACCCGGGGTAAGCACAGTAGGTGAGGGTGCTGCTGGGTTTAATGTTCGCGGTGGTAGCGTGGGGCAAAATTTGGTGTTGTTAGATGAAGCTCCTGTGTATAACTCTTCTCATTTGTTTGGGTTTTTCTCTGTATTCAATCCAGATGCGGTGAAAGACGTAAAGCTATTTAAAGGGGCAGTGCCAGCGCGTTATGGTGGCCGCATTGCCTCTATTTTAGATGTGCGCATGAAAGAAGGGAACAGTAAAAAGTTTGAAGCCAATGGAGGTATAGGTACTATTTTTAGTAGGTTAGCTATTGAAGCTCCCATTGTAAAAGACAAGGCATCGTTTATTATTGCTTTGCGCAGATCGTACATTGATATTTTGGCTCGGCCAGCACTTCAGTTTTTAAAAGATGGAGGTGCGTTAAATTTTTATGACCTCACACTAAAAACAAATTATAATATCAATCGCAAAAACAAAGTTTTTCTAAGTGGTTACTTTGGGCGCGACATTTTTAAATTTGACAAAGTACAAGGCTTCGATTGGGGAAACACAACAGCCACCGCCCGGTGGAACCATTTATTTAACGAACGGCTCTTTTCTAACCTTACTTTTGTTTATAGCAAGTATGATTACAATCTGGCGTTTGGAAAAGATGATCGCAATAGCTTTAGATGGAACTCCTCCATTTCCAATTTTATTTTCAGGCCTCAATTCACTTACTACATCAACAGCGACAATGAATTAAATTTCGGTGGAGATGTTACCTACTATACATTTGAACCAGCCAATGCCGTTGGAGTTACTAATGGTAAGTCTGTTGATATTAGTATTGAAAAGAAATATAATCTAGAAACAGCCCTTCATATTGGAAACAGTCAAAAAATATCTGAGGTTGTATCACTTGACTATGGCGTAAGGTTTTCGCATTTTCAATATTTGGGGCCTGGCACTTCCTTTATCTATAATGATACGGTTCCTGGTATCAGGAGAACTGTAATATCACAGAAAAAATATGGAGATGGAGAAACCATAGCCCAATATGATAATTTAGAGCCACGCCTTTCTTTCAAGGTTCAAACTTCACCTTCAAGTTCAGTGAAAGGAAGTTACAATCGTATGGCTCAGTATCTCCATTTGATTTCTAATACAACGGCTAGCAATCCTTTGGATGTGTGGAACCCTAGTTCAAATAA
>JANXRR010000488.1 GCA_025356795.1 Bacteroidia bacterium | reverse complement strand
GCTTCGTTGGGTGAAAAGCAACTGATAATATTCTATTGGGTGCTTCGTTTCTTAAAGATAAGTAGGTATTGTCTCTAAGATTAACCAACACTAGCTGACCCGAAGGTGAAGCACCCGCTAATTGAGAGCCGTCAGAATTTATAGAAATTGATTTAAGATCATAAGGTAGTGTTACTATTTTTTTGCTTATCCCAGTAGATATCTGGGTAAATCTAATTGTTCTATCCTTAGACACTGAAATGAAACCAGAATTATCAGGAAGAAACTTAATATCATTTACTAAAGCTTGATGTCCTTTAATAATTACTGGACTCGCACTTGGATTGGATAAGTCAATTATCTGCAGGAAGGTAGAATCACTTCCATTGACCAAGAATTTCTCATCTTTGCTCAACGCCAGAACTCTATTCGGAAAAGAATTTGAAATGATAGGTTGGTCTGATATTTTTTGAGTTAAATAGTTTGCTAATAGAATTTTGCCATCGTTGCCCGTTGTATAAAAGTTACCCGATTTTGAGGTCATGGCAAGAGCATACATTCTGTTGCGCAAATTACCATGCGCTTTTAGTGCATTATAATTTGTGCTGTATAATTTAGTTAAGGCACTATAGAGTCCTTTAAATACATAAGGATCATACTTGTTACCGTCATACTGAGTATGGAAAAGAAAGCCTTGCATAGCTGCCAAACCAGCCAATTCGGGATCTTCAAAACCAACTGCCTTTGCTTCTAAAGATTGTGCTATGGAAAGTACTAAAAGCCTTTTTGATTCTTCATAAGCTTTTTCTGCTATTTTAGTCTGCGTCTCAGCTACTATTCTAGATTTAGATTCCTCATTTCTTGCACTTTGAGCAATCTTCTCTTGTTCCTGTGCTATCACGAAGTTTTGTTCTGCCCTAAGCTTAGCAACTTTTGCCTCATTAAAAGCCTTTATTATCTCCTTGTTTTGAATATTTATTTGTTCCAGAAGACTTTCTGCTTTCTTTCTTTCTTTTATGGCTTCCTTCTCTTGTCTTTTTGCTTCAGCCGCAGCTATACTTTCTTTTTTTGCTGAAATCTTAGCTTCATCAGCTCTCCTATTAGCCTCTATTTGCTGTGTTAATCCATAAAAAAATAATCCTATTGCAAGTAATAAAAAGATACCCAAAATTATGTTTGTAATCCGAGCTCTTCCTAGTACCCGTTGTTGTAAAAGTTCTTGATTCTTTAACTCCGCTTCGTACGTTATTCTGCTTGTATCAAGAAAAACAATTGCTCTTTCAAATGCTATATCGTATCGCTGAGCCCAAACCCTTGTTGGCTTTTGTTTTTTTTGCCAGTTTAATGCTAACTGTAAATCAGGAGGACGCCATAAACCCGTTTTACCTATTTGATACATTGCTGCTGCATCTGATAATCTAAGATACATTTGGGAGGATTCGTACTCCTCCTCAACCCATCCGCTCAGTCTGGTCCAAATTCTCATTAAACTTTCGTGAGAAAGTTCAATGATGGTATTTGATGTTAATGTTACGTTAACACCTGGCATCAAAAAAGAGCGTCCAGGTTTGCGAAATTGTTCGGCAACGTAAATTACATCACTTTCAGTAGCTCCAGTCAATTCGGATATTAATCCAATTTTACAAGGCCTACGGATACCTAGGTTATCGGTACTTTTCTCAGTTATATTTTTAAAAAGAATTTCAGCTATTTCACGTTGCCGGGAAGTTAGTTCTTCAAATGCCTCATTCGCGTGAATGGACAGCGCCTGACTGATTTTTCCTATGGCGTTATAATGTCTTAGGTCCATTGGTTCCCCAACCTCTCTATTAATAAGCCAATAGTCCCAAGTTCGTAAGAGAGCGTGTTGCAGAATGGGGAGTTGATCTTGATTTTCTCCGATATCGCTCAACAGTCTTTTAACCAATCGCTGAGATATTTTTCCTCCACCAACTGCAACGGGTCCCTCAATTGCCATTCGTTTCTGCTCTCGTGTCATTTGCGGAACCAAATAATTACTTGCATTTATCATTTGAGTGAGCCCATGGAAGGAAGCGCAAGAGCCAATGAAATCTGAACGCATATTGAGCGAAAGATAAATGGGGACTTCGTTCTGGTTTGAGGCGTTCAAAATAAGATTTACGTAAAGGGTTGCCTCGTCTGAATATTCATCTGAACCTAATTCCTTGTGCCTAAATAGCTCTTCAAATTGATCGATCAGGAAAAATATATTTTCTCCTTTTTTGGTTTGAATAAATTTCGCCAATTCGATTAATCCATTTGAACCGCTTCTTAAAACAGACAGAAAAATCGCTTGATAGATCTGTCTATCATCTTCTTGGATTCTGTTTTGTTGGATTAGAAGATTTACGGTTGAGTTTGCCAAATTCCGCATTGGACTATTGCCAGGACGTGCAGTAAGAACTTGCCAAAAGGGTCCGGTTTCAGTCATAAAACCACCATAAAGAACGGGAACTAGGCCACAGAACATCAAACTTGACTTGCCGCTCCCTGAATACCCCATCACGGTTACTGTTCTGTGCTTCGATAGCTTTAATAAAATATCATCTACTTGGCCTTCTCTACCAAAAAAAAGATGACATTCATCTATTGTAAATGGGCGTAACCCCGGGAATGGATTTAAAAATTCACCATTATTATCGGATACTTCATAAATCTCTTCATCTATTGAAGGTTTTTGATGGGCAAAGTTTAATAATTCCTTTTGAGACATTCGGTATCAAATTATAAAGCGAGGGATAACAATACAAACACATCCCCTGACAATTAAAAAATAGTACTTCTAAGAAAACTTAAAAAATGAATGAAATTTAGGAGTTTTTAAATGAATTCCAAAATCTTGTCTGCAAGCTTTACATTATCTGAAAGCAATTCATAAAACAATTCTTTGTTGAACTGCAATAATATGGTTGATTCTGATGGTACTATTAGTTTAGAATTCATGAACCCAGGGGCCGAGAGCATTTCTCCTATAAACTGGCCAGTGCTGAATTGACCTATCTTAGCGCCCTTTGAAAAGAAATCGACAGACCCAGAATAGATAACGAAAAAATTCTGGTTTCTCTTTTCGTCAATGTTGGCTGATTGACCTTTGGCGAGGTGTAATTCCTCGGTTATATCTGCAATATTGGAAAGTATAATACCTGGTATTGTTTCAAAAACAGGGATTTTACGGTAAAAGCCAGCAATTTCATAAATCATAAGTTTAGAAGAAATACGGTTGCTTAATATTACATCATCAAATTCGCGCTTTTGATCCTCACCCAATCGAATGGCATTGGAATGATATTCAACTGGGTCGATTTGATATAAACTCCAAGCGGCTACTTCTCTAACTAGCTTATCTGGATTGAAAATTTGAGCAATAAGGTCAAGCTTAAAATCATTTATTTTGCTCCTTCCAATTTGTTTTAAAACACACGCTTTTGTCCATCTATTTGTTTGAGTAAAATCCCGATTTATTAAAAATTTCAAAACAAGTTTTTCGTCTAGTTTAATTCTAGGATAAAAAACTTCCAAGCGAGTATTTTTTTCATGTATGGAAACATCATCCAGCACTGGAATGATGCGCTGTTTTAATTGATCAGAGAGAAATGCATCAAGCAATTCAATAGCATAGGTAGTTCCTTCTGTAGTTCCGCTTTCAATATTCTCTTTTACTAACTGAATGGAACTTGTATCATAAAGCATGGCCAAAAGCATGTAAATATGATCAACATCATTTTGATTTTCCCATTCTAAGGCTTTCACTATTTCATCAACGTCATCATTTCCTACCTCGAGCAAAGCACTTAAATTCCACCTAATATCAGCAATATCAGATTCGATTGAATACTTGATTCTTGAAACTTGAGAAATACCTGCTTTAAAACCACTTTCTCCCAACGAAAGCAAAATTTGCGATATTATTACCTTGTCAGGAAAATCAATCTTACTCCAAAGAAGGTCTTTTGACCTTTGGCCTCCAATTTTACCAATGATCTGAATGATTTTAATAAGGCTTTGCGAACTTTGACCCGTTCTATAAAAACAGCCTTCTAGCAAATTCAATGTAGGTTCGCCTATAAGAGTCAAAGCATTAATAGCTTGGTTGCTATACAATGGGTAATTCAGATTTTCAATCAAAGAAACAATAACTTCAGTATTATACTTTTTAATGGCTGTTTTTATTGCTGTGTTCCTTACTCTAGGCTCGGGGTCGTTTAATAATTCAATTAATAGGGAAATATTTTCATCTGAAGTTGAATTTAATAATAACTCAGCAGCATACTGTCGATCGCCAATATCATTTGATCGTATCAATTGTAAAATTCTAGATCTACTAAAATCACCTCCACTTCGAATGATCATTTCAAGATCAACTTTCGACATAATATTTTTATTGTGTGCACCCTCTAAACCCTTATCAATCTTAATTACATATCTGTCAGATACTGACAAACCCTTTATCTCATTCATCCTTCGTTGAGCATATTCTTGAGCTTCTTCGTATTCATTATTCATCAAGCCATTTACC
>JANXRR010000442.1 GCA_025356795.1 Bacteroidia bacterium | reverse complement strand
TACCCATTGTTTCCCCACAAGCATTTTGACAATAAATAATCCACTTCTAATAACTTCGATTTTTTTTTCCGTCAGTTGTTCATCAATTTGAAAATCTACAGCAGCTCCCGTTATGTCATAAATGTAAATTAGAGTAGCATTGAGAGGTGCGTAGAAAACACCTTTATTAGGATTCGGATAAATTGCGGTATCAGCAGTCTGCTCGTTTATTGCAGTCACTACTTTGCCAGAAGCTTTACCAAAGACTGGGCGTATCATCAAACTTCCGGGCAGGTCTGTATTTTTTGTCCATGTGCCAGCTGTATTATAAAAAATTTTATCACCACTCTTAGTATTGGCGTCATAGCCAACGTCCATGCGTGAAGAGCTGGATTGTTTCCAGCCCACATAAAAAGATCCTTGCACGAATATTGGCTGGGAGGGATCAAGATTGTATGTTGAAAATTTGTTTTTAGTGCTGCGTTTAACGGGAACAGTTTGCTTGTAGAGAATGATAGGCGAACTGTCTGAAATTGTTTTCCAAATTCGTAATTCAAATACTTGGTTTGATTGATCGCCAAAATCGGGAAAGTAAATTGTAACAGCGCGTAAAACATCAGACTCCATTGTCTTCATGGTAAAAAGATAAGCTAGCTCAGCACCCGCTTGATTTACCCCTGCACCATATTCAGCTTCACCGTCATCGTAAGCGTAATAGCTGAAAAGATTATAAGTAGATCGGATGGTATCGTTATTTCTAAAGTCAATAGGTGAATAGTTTGAAGTGTAATCACGTTTAGTATCGTTATCGCGTGAAGTAAGCCCAACCTTTAATTCTATTGATACTGAATCTGCTTTTTTATCGAAGTAACTAGCGAGTGGTAATTTAGATATTGTTACAGATCTACTTTCGAGCCCAATGAGTGATGGTAAAATGCTTTTGAAACTATCGAGCGGATGCGCTGTTTTTCTAGGATTAGAGCCGGTGTATTGTATGAAGTTATCATAGGAGAAGTAATTGAGCGGTTGATTATTTCCTTGTTTAAAATTATATAATCCAAAGCTTGGCTTAGTGAAATTAACTACTGAATCTTTCATGAAATGTTTGTATGGAATGGATCGATAATCGTTAAAGAGAGAGGTAAGTGGTGAAGCAATGGCACGATCGGGTGTTGAATAGTCGCTTGACGTTCTATCAACATTCAAGTAAACATAATCAATGTTCCATGTATCGTAAGGGCCCGAGAGTCTTCCAAAGTTTCTTATCTTAAATTGAAATTGATTATGAAAAAATCGTGATGGAACAGCAATTATCTCGAAGGTAAAAGTGGTATCGCTAACCGTGTTTTCAATTAAGTCGACTTGTTCCCACCCCAACGCACTTTTAAAATAGACCTCTAGCTTATCTCCGGTATCAGGCACTTCCCCATTTCCTCTTGGTTGATAATAAAAGCTGAGATAAACTGTAGATTGTTTTTCTGTGGGCACTAAGCTCAGATCAATCGGTTGAGACACGAGACTATCGGCAAAGCCTTTTACTAGTCCATTATCAGTTATGTTGTAAGGTTTACCATTGGCATCATATCCATCAAAAGTTGCTACTTTTAAAGAAAGGGGATTGACAGCCATACCATCATTAATGTTAATGGTGGCAAACGATGACCAAAGAGATTCAATGGGATTTTTAGTGATGTAATAAGAGAAGTCGTCCCAGAAAGGAAGTTTTAGAGGGGTTGCAGCCTGCACTCGTGCGGGCGGGCTATTTTGTTTTTTATCAGAAGCATTTGAAACCGGAACCAAGTTAAGTTGTGATTGCGCATGAAAACAGCTAATGAGCAAAACAAAACCTGTTGAAATGATTCTCATTACGAGCAATTATTGTTTGTTCTCTTCTATCGTGTTTTCATTAAAACCTTTAGGCCCCACCCATAGGTTTACAGGATCGCCCACCCTGACAGAATCTCCCACTTTAGGATGTTGCTTATAAACGAATGTCTTTACGCCCGTAGTATCTATTCCTGGAGGTATTTCAATATTGCCCAAGTGAAGGTTCCAACCAATGAGTTTAACAACGGCCTGATCATACGAATCGCCAATCAAATCGCCAATTATAAAATCGGCAGCACCTTGCCCATCTCCAATTACCAGATCAATTACCGATCCTTTTGGCACTCTTGATCCAGCTTTGATAGGCTGGCCCCTGTATCTCATTTCCATGACAATGGGAAAAGGATTGGTTCTATAAATGATATGTCCTTTTTTGAGCTCATTACTTTTTAATACTACCTCCGCGTTGATAAACGACCTATCAATCAAATCTGGAATTGGCATGGTGGGCGGAGTTATTCGGTTGATGGTAATGTAGACCATTCTGCCTTCTTTAACTTTTGAACCTGCCTTAGGAAACTGGCGGAGCACCGTGTATGGAGGTATATCGGACGAATAAGCTGAATCTTCGATTAGGTAACGCAACTTGCTTTGCTTAACAAGCTCTTTAAGTTCGTGTTGATCTATTTCAGTAAAATCTGGAACAGTGATGTATTTGCCGTGATTGGTAAAACCTGGCAGATAAATATAAAAGTAGATGATAAGGAGAATCAATAACCCGCCACCAACAATTCCTACAGTGGCAAGTAACGAACC